>JAGLNY010000330.1 GCA_023139255.1 Spirochaetales bacterium | reverse complement strand
GTGGGAATTGTAACCGTCTGCCACGGTTTGGCTCATTCTGTGGGTGGTGTAGTTGGAACAACCCACGGTGAAACTCTTGCCGCCATGACTCCTCAGACTATGCGCTTTTCGATGAAGGCCAATCCTGACAAATTTAAGAATATAGGCATGTTTCTGAGAGATGAATACATAAATATAGGGCAGTACCAGCTGGAAGACAGTGTCGAAGAGGTAGAAGAACTGATAAAAGATATTGGATTGGATAATGGGTTGACTTCTCTGGGAGTGAAAGAGGAACATATTGAAGAAATCGCTGACGGTGTAATCAACTATATGGGCGGATCTATTGAAATTGACCCGATGGATCTCAGCAAAGAGGATCTGATCGAAATTATTAAAGAGTCCATGTAGGGAATCGATGTCTATCTAATTATCCGGTTTACCGATTAGGTTCAATGGTAAGTTAATGGGAGAGTGAATATGAATGGATATATGGGAAAAATCCTGATAGTAAATTTAACCAGTCAGGAGATAAAAGAGAAAGAAACTGATGAAGAAATGATGCGTCAATATCTGGGAGGATCAGGTCTGGGTGCCAGACTGCTGTTTGAATATACAACTGCGAAAACCGAGCCGTTGAGCCAGGAAAATCCGTTAATCTTTGCGACCGGTCCATTAACCGGGACAGGTCTCTTTAACTCAGATCGTTTTGATTTGGTAACCAAGTCTCCTCTTACAGGGATATTTGCAGAATCCAATGCTGGTGGCTACTGGGCAGGCCGGTTTAAAAAATGCGGCTACGATGCTTTAGTGGTTGTCGGTAAAGCTGCAGGACCGATCTATCTGAATATAACTAACGACAAAGCTGAAATTAAGGACGCCTCAGACTTGTGGGGTAAAGACACCTTTGAAACCACCACTATTCTGCGGGAGCGTGAAGGGGACAAGGCGCGGGCAGCGGTGATTGGCCCTGCAGGTGAAAAACTTGTCAATCTGGCCTGTATAGTAACTGATGGAATGCACGGACGGGCATTGGGGCGCTGTGGTGCAGGTGCTGTTATGGGATCTAAAAATCTGAAAGCAATTGTGGCAAATGGTACCAAACCAGTTTCGGTAGCCGATAAAGACACCCTTAGAAAAATAAACAAAAGTATGGCTGCCGCGATAAAAGAAAATATGCCAGGCATGAAAGAGTGCGGAACCGGTGGGGGATTGGATATCTCTGAAGAGTTAGGAAACTTGCCAATCCGGAATTGGGGACAGGGAAGCTGGGAGGAAGGTGCAGCGAAAACTTCCGGATTGATCATGACAAACGAATATCTGTCCGGAACCTACAATTGCGGAGCCTGCATGATTTCATGCGGCAGGGTAGTTAAAGCCAGCGGCGGTCCCTATGATGGCCAGGAAATTGGAGGGCCTGAATATGAAACACTTGGTCTTATGGGCACAAATCTGATGAACGATGATCTTCCGACAATAATCAAAGCCAATGAGCTTTGTAATCGGTATGGGTTGGATACAATATCAACAGCGGGAGTAATTGGATTTGGGATGGAAGCATGGGAAAAAGGATTGCTCTCCGAAAGTGATTCTGGTGATTTTCCTCTGAACTGGGGGAATTCGGCAGTTATTATCAAGTTAATTGAGCAAATAGGAGACTGTATTGGTGTGGGAGCATTTCTTGGACAGGGTGTGCGAAGAGCCGCGGAACAACTCGGGCCGACGGCAAAAGAGTTTGCGGCCGAGGTAAAAGGCCTTGAACCACCGGCACATGACGGACGAGCCAAGTTTACCGCAGCTGTGGGCATGGCCACTTCCAACCGGGGTGCTTGTCATCTTTCAGGATTTGCTCATGACTTCGAAGAAGGTGCTGTATTGGAAGATTTGGGGAGTCCCGCTCTGCAGGATCGTTTTACAGCCAAGGGAAAGGCTGAGAATGTGTTTCGCATGCAGAACCTGATGGGCATGCTGGATTCAGCTGTTGCCTGCAAATTTGCTTTGTTTGGGGGGCTGACTGTAAATCCCCTGATTTCAGCGATAAATGCAGTTACCGGCTGGGATATGGATCGGGATGAGTTTTTTCGCACAGGAGAACGGATCTTCAATATAAAACGCCTCTACAATAATTGTCTGGGGATTAGTCGTAAGGATGATACCCTTCCGCTGCGGATGCTTAAACAGAAACGGGGCGGGGGCACAAATTATCTACCTCCGTTGGACGAGATGCTTGATGAGTACTACCAATACCGGGGGTGGGATGAATTTGGCATACCGACCGAAGAAAAAGTGAAAGAATTGGGGTTGGAAGAATACTACAATTTATTGAAAGGAAAGAGAATAGTATGAGTACTGCTGAAGTTTCTAATGTGACATACAATTTTGCAGGAAAAACCATCTTGGTAACGGGAGCCTCTAATGGGATTGGCCGGAATGTTGCTGTAGCCTTTGCACGTGCTGGCGGAACTGTTTGTGCTGCTGATATAAAGGAGAAAGGACTAGTCACTTTGGCAGAGGAGATTGCTGCTCTGGGCAGGATCTGCCGTACCTTCCAGGTAGACCTGTCTGATAGTGATGAGTGTGTGAAAATGGCTGACTATTTTGTGCAGGAGATGGATAGAATAGATATTCTTGTTAATAATGCAGGATTGAGCTTTCCGGAAACTCTGGTAAACCTTGATATTGATCATTGGAATACCACCTTAAATGTAAACCTGCGGGCTCCTGCTATTATTACCAAAATCATAGCTGCCAAAATGATTGAGCAGGGAGGCGGAGTTATTGTTAATATTACGAGTAATGCTGGAATAGGCGGGATTGAGGAACATGCAGCCTACTGTGCCAGTAAATTCGGCTTTCACGGTTTGGCTAAGGTTATGGCCATTGAACTGGGACCACATAACATTCGGGTCAATTCAGTTGCACCTACAGTTGTACTAACACCCATGGGTCAACAAGTCTGGAGTGACCCGAAGAAGGCAGACCCGGTTAAAAAACAGATTCCCCTTGGACGGTTTGCCTGGCCGGCGGAAGTGACCAATACAGTGCTGTTTCTGGCTTCGGACGCGGC
>JAGLNY010000033.1 GCA_023139255.1 Spirochaetales bacterium | reverse complement strand
AATATGAATAAAATTGTAAAAAACTTTTTCATCGCAAATTTTCGTCGGGACAGGACGTAGCCGCCAAGACTCGTTATCAGGATTGTAAACCCTGTCCCCACTACCGTGTAGAGAATACTATTGAGATACGATCGTAACAATGTCGGATCGTTTATAACGGTTTTATACGCGTTGAACGTAACAGGCCCGCGTGGTAGAAATGTAACGTGCAGATAACCTACTTCAAGCGGATCACTAATAGAGATGGAGAACATATAAATAAAAGGGTAAAGAATACTTGCGGAAAAGAGGAACACCGAGAAATAGATAATCAAATCAAAGACGCGGGAAGTCTTACTTGTATCTCTTACCATGCTATCCCCCCGCTACCATAATGAATTACTGCTGATACGGCGGCTCAAAGCATTGGCGCCGTAGATAAAAACAAACGCGACTATACTATTAAGAAGACCGACAGCAGTCGCGTACCCGAAATCACGGTAAATTATTCCTCTCCTATAGACATATGTTGCTATTACATCAGCGGTTTCATAAATAAGCGGGTTATACATTAGATAGACCTTTTCAAAATTGGTTCCTACAATTTTACCTACTTTTAATATAAGTAAAATTGTTATTACAGGAAAAATGCCAGGAATACTGATGTGTCGAATCCGCTGTATACGGTTTGCCCCGTCGATATGTGCCGCATCGTATAACTCGAGATTTACCCCGGTAAGTGAAGCTAAGTAAACAATAGAGCCCCAACCGGCACCCTGCCAGATACCACTGGTGATAAATATTGTCCTGAACCATCCGGGTTCGCCAAAAAAATTGACAGCCTCAAATCCCAACCCAACCAAGACCTGATTAACGATTCCTGTAGATAATAGCAGCGACTTCAGCATTCCGACTACTATGACTACGGCAATAAAATGAGGTAAATACGATACAGTCTGGGTGAGACGTCGAGCGAGCCGTCCGGGCATCTCGTGGAACATTATTGCCAGTATGATTGGCGGGGCAAACCCCCAAACCAGACCGTATATTCCTAAAAGAAGGGTATTTTTTATAATACGGTAGAGATATGGATCCCGAAAAAAAGACGCAAAGTGCTTAAGCCCCACCCATTTACTTCCCAAATAACTATCTATCAGATCGTAATCTTTAAAGGCGATTATGATGCCGTAAAGGGGGAAATAGTGGAATATCACAAATCCGGTAACAACAGGCAGCAGCATAAGATACAGAACATACTGCTGACGAAATGACCTGGCTATCTGCCGGCAAACCGTGTGTTGTGACAGTTGTTTTGCAGCCGCGCGCCTTATTGTCCTCTTTTCGTTTAAGCTCATAATACTCCTCTCGGTAACAATCATAGTCTGTTACACTTCGCAAGTATATTGTCTTTTTGGGACATCGTTATTACAAATACGGACAGATTTCACTGCAGTCAAATTTGTGAAGCAGGTTAACGATGAGTTATTGAAGTTCCTGAAAAAGTCGGTTTATGATCTTATCCAAGTTCATTGCCGGAATAGTCAGTGCAATGCCGAAATTGCACTAATATACAAAAACTAATTCTGATATAGTAAGGAGATCAAGTAGACATACTGAAAAAATTGGAGCATATAAAATCATGAAACACATTCTGTTAAGCAAATCCGGCGGTGACCGGGCAACAGCCTATACAATGAGCAACAAAATCGTATCCTTGCCTGCGGGCTGTCTCTGTAC
>JAGLNY010000329.1 GCA_023139255.1 Spirochaetales bacterium | reverse complement strand
AGGGTTTTAATTGACTGCTCACCTAATACCCATTTAATACTATCAACAATATTGCTTTTCCCACATCCATTTGGACCAAGCAGTGAGCTTATACCATCGGAGAATTCGAGACTGACTCTATCTGCAAAGGATTTAAATCCAAATAACTCAACTTTCTTTAAGAACATTGAACCTCACACTATTTTGTAGGATTAACTGTATGACTCCGCTGCAAAATGCAATCTTGAAGTGGGATCCTGTTTGTAATCTCCTGACTGAATATATCATGAGTATCTTTCCAAATTCAAGAACACTACTAGGAGTTTGTCGGACTTAATCATTTTGGTTTGTTTTTGTTCTTTTTTCCATCTTTTGCGTCGTTCAATGGAATAAATTTTATACTAATTTTATTCTTCGAAGTTTTTCAAGAAAAACTTTATATGGAAAAAATCTCTAAAAATACCCTCAAAAGCACAAAGTCCGACAAACTCCTATGACAAATAGCTAATAATTCTTTATAGTTAATAACATGAAATATATTTGCGGCATAGATGAAGCTGGGAGGGGTCCTTTGGCTGGTCCAGTCACTGCCTCTGTAGTAGCGCTGTCTGAGGGCTTCCCTGTTGAGATTCTTTCTGATTCAAAAAAGCTGAGCAGTAAAAAACGTTTGCAGGCAGAAATAATAATAAAGAAATCTGCCCTAGCCTGGTCAGTTGCATGGGCTTCTCCGGCTACAATAGATTCGATAAACATTCATAATGCAACACTCCTGACAATGAAGAGGGCTTTTGATAAGTTCCCTATATGGATAAAAACCAATTGTGAGGTTGTGGTAGATGGAAAATTCATACCATCAATTGACGTTCCTGCAACTGCAGTAATCAAAGGGGATTCTCTCATTTATGAAATAATGGCAGCCTCTATTCTTGCAAAGACTGCAAGAGATCGATGGATGGGAAAAATATCAAAAATTTACCCTGAATGGGGATTTGAAAAGCATAAAGGATACCCTACGAAAGAGCATCGACAAAGATGTCGCGAAATTGGGCTGTCCCCTATACACAGGAAGAGTTTTTCTATCTCTTTTTCTTGATAAAATCCAAACTTTTTTGAAACTCTGCTACAAAACCCTGCAGATCTTCTTCAAAAACAATCAATGATTGTCTTTCAAAACCTTCTGAATTGTTTTTTTTGCTTTCTACAATGTTAAGAAAGAGATCACCAAATCTATTCTCTTTTATATTAAAAAAATAAGTCCTTTTATCAGTAGTATACTTTGTTGAAAATACTTCCCCTCGCAATCCCATAAAATCCATCCCTTAATAAAAATAATTCAGGCAATTAATTTAAACAGAGACATGACATCCCTTTCAAATGTGAGATACGCCTGTATTATACCGTCACATATTAAAATATCAAAGCTCCTTATTACATGTTTTAGTAATAATTTTCAAGATAAAATTAAAATTATACCCTTGACGATCAAAATTTTTTACGCTATATATATTGAAGAATTAATTTTTATGCGTCTGTGGTATAGCGGTATTACCTCAGCCTTCCAAGCTGATGATACGGGTTCGACTCCCGTCAGACGCTCTTGAGCTGTTTCAATTTCGAAGCAGCTTTTTTTACACTTCAGATACTTGCACAACTCATACCGAACCCAATTATTTTATTTTACAGGGAATGTTAAATACTGTAGACTCTAAGGTAGATACTAAATGAAACTATTTAGATATTAGGTTTATTAACTATTCGTATAGAGAAAAGAGAAATCAAAAAAGTAAGCTGAGATGGTATGCAGATAAGAACTGATGAAATAAAAGTTAAAAAAAGAATCAGAAAAGACCTCGGTGATCTTACCCAGCTTATGGAGAGTATCAAAACACATGGTTTACTGAATCCAATTGTAGTAAACGAGAGAAAAGAACTCATTGCCGGTGAGCGCCGCCTTGAATCAATCCGGCGTCTTGGGTGGCCTGCTATAGAAGTGCATGTTATTCACGCACCCTCTGAAGTTGCAAAAATACAGATGGAAATAGATGAAAATCTTTATCGCAGGGCACTTTCAACATCAGAACTGTCTGATGGCTTTTCAAAAATTGATAAAATTCGAAATCCTGGGTTTATAAGAAAATTCATACATTTTCTTGTTAAAATTATTAAAAAAATATTTAAAAGATCATAGGGGATATTGAACGATGCAGTTGCTCAATGGTAATAATAAAGAAAAATACTTAAATAGCGTTGCTGTTATCTAAATGATCTGAATATTGAAGAGATTCATATAACAGATGAGGATTTACTGAATAATGGGTGCAATATATCAGTAGGACCTTTAGATAGTTAAACGTTTATGTCCGATATAGAGAGAATCACGAAGACTTCGAATAACCTCATCTACCAGATAATCATCAAACTGCATCCTTCTATCAAGCATGCCGCCTGGAGTAAACTCAATAATTCTGTTTGCAATAGAATCAACAAATTGATGATCATGGCTTGAAAACAATAACACGCCGGGAAAATCTATAAGCCCATTGTTTAAGGAAGTAATTGCTTCCAGATCCAGGTGACTGGTTGGTTCATCAAAAATAAGAACATTCGAACCTGAAAGCATGAGTTTTGAAAGCATACATCGTACTTTCTCTCCACCAGACAAAACACTGGTACTCTTAAGTGCATCATCACCGGAAAAGAGCATTCTTCCCAGAAAGCTGCGAATATAAGTTTCATCTTTTTCAACTGAAAATTGACGAAGCCAATCAGTTATTGAATAACCTTTTTCGAATTCACCAGTATTATCTTTTCGAAAGAAGCTGTTTGCAATAGTAACTCCCCAATCGTATGAACCGGAATCAGGTTCAATATCCCCACTTATAATTTGGAATAAGGTTGTTTTAGCAATATGATTAGGGCCGACAAATGCAATTTTGTCATCTTTATCTACAGTGAAAGAAATATTATCCAGAACTTTTTCATCATCGACTGTTTTAGAGAGATTTTTAACTTCAAGGATTACCTTTCCACACTCTCTGTCAGGTTTAAAGTTGACATATGGGAACCGTCTTGAGGATGGTTTTATATCATCCAGAGTGAGTTTGTCAATAAGCTTCTTCCTGCTGGTGGCCTGCCGTGCTTTTGATGCATTTGAACTAAATCTTTGAATAAATTCTTTTAATTCAGAAATTTTATCTTCTCTTCGCTTTTTCTGATCCTTCAGCTGTTTTGCAGCCAACTGACTGGACATATACCAGAAATCATAATTACCAACATATAACTGTATTTTTCCAAAATCAATATCAGCTGTATGAGTACAAACTCTATTTAAAAAATGTCTATCGTGTGAAACAACTATTACAGTATTTTTGAAATTACTGAGAAAATCTTCAAGCCAGTTAATAGATTCAAGATCAAGATGGTTTGTTGGTTCATCCAATAGGAGAATATCAGGATTCCCAAATAGAGCCTGGGCAAGTAATACACGGACTTTTATAACATCATCTATTTCAGACATTAACTTTGTGTGTATTTCCTCATTTATTCCTAAACCGGAAAGCATTGTTGCTGCCTGGGATTCAGCTTCCCAACCTCCCATTTCGGAAAAAACTGACTCCAGCTCACCGGCACGTATACCATCTTTCTCAGTAAAATCATCTTTCAAGTAGATCTGGTCACGTTCTTTCATTATATTATAGAGTTCTTCATATCCCTTTATTACTGTATCCATCACTGAATATGAATCAAAAGCAAAATGATCCTGCTGAAGAACAGTGAGACGTTCGCCGGGAGAGATAATAATATCCCCTGTATCCTGCTCTATTTCACCGGACATTATATTGAGAAAGGTGGATTTACCAGAACCATTAGCTCCAATTAAACCATAACAATTTCCGGGAGTAAATTTTATATTTACATTTTTAAAAAGTACCTGAGTTCCGAATGAGAGAGAAATATTACTTGCAGTAATCATAAATTCATAACCTCATAAAGCATTCAATAGCGAAATTTTCCCAAAAAAAACCAGCCCTGCTGAAAGGCTGGTTAATAGTCCCTAGGGGAATCGAACCCCTCTCTGAAGACTGAGAATCTTCCATCCTAGCCGATAGACGAAGGGACCATAAGAAAAAGCTGGCCGAGAAGGACTTGAACCCTCACCTACAGAACCAGAATCTGCGGTGCTACCAATTACACTATCGGCCAATAGTAAGTACTGCGATAATGTACTAAAAGTGTATGATTTTGTCAATCGCGCGCATAAAAAACTTCAAAAGCCAATTTAAGAAGGCGGAATACAACAAAGGTGTATTCCGCCTTCTTAAATTGGCTCATTCTCTATCATATTCAATTAAGGTTTGCACATTATAATCAGCTAATAGTTCGTTATATCTTAAAAAGGGTAACCCAATAACACAAATTACATCGACAGCTTTTGCCCCAGCTTCATTGAGGAGTTCCAACGAGGCTTTAACGGTGCCGCCTGTTGCAATTAAATCATCAACTACAACTATTTTATCACCGGAATGGATATCATCCCTATGGATTTGTATAACGTCCTCTCCATATTCCAAAACAAATCTTTTCTCTATAGTTTTGCCCGGAAGCTTCCCCTTTTTACGAATAAGAATCAGGGGAAGTCCCATTCTCAAAGCAAAAGGCGCTGCAAATAAAAATCCACGTGCTTCAATGCAGGCAACAGCATTCATTCCAGTATTTTCATAAGTTTTTACCATCTCATCAATACAGTACGAGAAGGCCTCGGGTTTCTGCAGGATACTGGTAATATCGTAAAACAGTATCCCCTCTTTGGGAAAATCTTTGATTTTTCTTATCGCATTATCAAGTAAGTTATTCTTCTTCACTATCTCCCCCATTGTTTTTTCCAGGCAGATGACTTAAAAGCAGATACCCGTGCCGACACACTCAAGGAATACTTTGAGTACTCTTTTCTTTTCAAATAGTGATACCCTAATCCAGCAATCATTGCAGCATTATCTGTACAAAGCTGCGTAGATGGGAAAAACACCTGAACAACTCCCTGGTCAGACAACTGCCTTAAAGAAGAGCGGAACTTTGTATTAGCAGCCACGCCGCCACCAGCTGCAACTCTTATAAGCCCGGTTTCCTTCAAAGCCATCGTAACACGTTTCATAAATAAGGAAATTGCCGCATTCTGAAACGAAGCAGCAATATTTGCATGATTTTTTTCATCTTTACCGTTCCAGAATTTATCAAGCTGGTTAATTACAGCTGTTTTTAAGCCTGAATAGGAAACATCATACTTTCTATACATTGATTTAAGCTTAGGTTCCGGGAATTTAAATGCATCAGGATTCCCTGTACATGCCAGTTTATCAATTACAGCACCACCCGGATATCCTAAATTATAGTATTTTGCTACTTTATCGAATGCCTCACCAATAGCATCATCGATAGTAGTGCCTAATACATCAATATCATCAAATCCGGAAACCCTGCAAATTATCGTATGTCCCCCGGATAAAAGTAATCCCAGATAAGGATATTCAAGATTGTTTTCAAGGTGCGGCGCATACAGATGTGCACGGATATGATCAATCCCAATAAACGGTTTTCCCAAAGCTGCTGATAAGCCCTTAGCAAAATTTAGACCTACCAGAAGTGATCCGGAAAGTCCAGGTCTGTTTGTGACAGCAATTCCATCTATTTTACAAAGATCAATTCCAGCTTCTTTAACAGATTTTTCAACTACTTTTGATATCCATTCAGTATGTAATCTTGATGCAAGTTCAGGAACAACACCCTGGTAGGGTTCATGCATTTTTATTTGTGATGCAATACAATTACTGAAAACGGTTCTTCCATCCTCTACTATTGCTGCTGCACATTCATCACATGATGTTTCAATACCTAATACTATCATCCTGTTATAATCCATAAATGAAGTCAAATATCTCTGTCAAAGTCATTCCTTCTTCAACTAAATCAGGATAAACTTCCATAAGGTATTCAGCTACAGTGTCCGTCCATAATATTCCAGTTGTAAGCGGAGTACTCCTGGCCTTTTGTAATTTTTCCTTAGGTTTTTCAGTATGTTTTTCTTGCTGCAGACTAAGTTTTTTTTCCAGGTGAAGCTCCTCGTAGCCATAAAATTAAATTTTTATTTTAATAAAACTGTTGTATTATTCATAATACACTAATTAACAGAAAATTAAAATTAAATACAAAAATACATTTGGTCAAGACTGGTAGTAAAAGAATAATATTTTTCTCTTTATTAGTAGAATCGAAAAAATGATGTTAAGGGGTTGCTTTTTCATTCTAATTTATCTAAATTTGCCTAAGAGCTTGTCTGACTTGATGCTTTTGAGTCCGATAGTTTCCTAATGCCAAAGTAGCTCAGGGGTAGAGCAACGCTCTCGTAAAGCGTAGGTCGCGGGTTCAATTCCCATCTTTGGCTCAAAACAAAAGCTGCCGTTACATACGGCAGCTTTTGTTTTGAAATTGACTCAAGCTACATTCTCTTAATACCTGCTTGCGCAGCTGCAAGTCTTGCTATCGGCACCCTAAAGGGTGAACAACTTACATAATCCAATCCTATTTCTGCGCAAAAATCAATCGTTTTAGGATCTCCGCCATGCTCACCGCAAATTCCAAGTTTTATATCAGGTCTAGTCCCTTTCCCTTTCTTACAAGCCGTGTCAACTAATTGACCAACACCTTCCTGATCAAGAACTTCAAACGGATCGTGTTTAAGGATACCTTTCTCAATGTATATTGGAAGGAATTTACCAGCATCATCACGTGAATAACCGAAAG
>JAGLNY010000328.1 GCA_023139255.1 Spirochaetales bacterium | reverse complement strand
TACGGGCACGCCTAAAAAACTAGTTAACTTTCCAACTTGCCGGGAATATTTCAGGTAATTGATTGGAAAAGGCAGCAGAAAGTTGCAAGGCATCAAGAGTACGTAAAGGAGTATTCAGTTTCCCATTTTTCAATTAACCAACTATCCTATAATAAACCCACTCAAACTCAAGGGTTACATGTGTTCTTAATAGTGCTTCATCTATTCAATCTCTCCACATTCTAAAAGCACTCTCCTTAAGAAAATATCTATTGAAAAGTCAGGATCAGAATAATAAATTGTTGTCCCAATTTGGTTTATGATTTTCTCAACAACACTTTTTTTCTTAATATCATCAGTTTTACTTAGACCATAAATTCTTCTTACATCTGCAACATAAGCATGATTACCAGAAACTGATTTACTAAAACATTCTTTATGTAAAATTAGCCATAAGTCAAAATTCACATTACTATATGCATGGTAAACTCTTTTGCCATTTTTTCTTTTTGTTGGACGATTTTCTTTATCCAACTTATCACAAATCTCAATATTATTTTTAAATTCAACTTCATTAAAATCAAAGTCAAACAGTGCTGCATGATCATATTCTTCATAGGTTTTTCTAAGCCTATAAGGTTTATCAATCACCGTATTAAAACTTACCACACTTTCAGGAGATTTTTTTAAAAGTGATGCAACATGCCTAAGATACATTTTTTCTTGCTGTCCTTCACAAACACATAAATAGGTTTTTCTATAAAAACTCATTTATCCTTCCTTCTCGCCATTATTATTTCTCAGTAATTGGGAAAAATCCGTGAACGGCAGTGCCCCATAATTCCCTTTAAAATAATTAATCAAATAGTTTTGATCATTTCTCACATTCACTGACCCAAAATCGGCCAAGGTATATAAAGAACTATCAAATGTTTCTTTATCTTTTTCAACAAACCTGATTTGATCTCTCCTGAATATTTTATTATTAAGGTAAATAGGATTGTGGGTTGTAAATATCAACTGTGCCTGATGAGTATTTACCACTCGATCATTAAACAAAGCAATAATCCCTTTAATAAGCTCCGGGTGAATCGCTGCATCAAATTCATCTAATACAAATACTCCACCTGTAGTAAATATTGACTCAAAAGGAATGGCAAAATCCAATAGTTTTAATGTCCCTCTGGATTCCATAAGTTCAGCCGGAATCATGATTAGTTTATTATTCTTGTGGTAAATTGAAACAAGTTCCATACTGGCCAACTCTTCACTCTCAGCTTTATTTGATTTAAATGCAATGTTTTGAGGTCCGAAATCAGCGTTTTTCACAAAACCATCCAGGATTCTATTCCACAGAAAAAAGTCTTTTTTCGGCATATCTTCCACTGAAAAAGTAAGGTTCGTTTTTCTTAATGTAAAATCACTCACAACAATTAATTTATTCTTGAAAAAATCAATAACTGTTTCCGCTAATTCATTACTAATAATACTTTTAAATGCTCTTGAAAGAAATAATTCCAATGAATCCAGATTTGTATTTATCTTCTTTTCAAATTCTCCAATGAGCTTCCCATTAAATCCAAGCAACTCTAAAGCTCTATTATCTTTCTTGATTACAACTTTATCTTGATTTCGTTCAAATAATTTAACACAATTTGACTTTCCTACAACTACCGATAAACTTTCAGATACAATTCTTCCAGAGCCTTTATTAAAAACTTCACACAAGATTTCAAAACCATATATAAAATGTTTGTTCTCATTTTTGAATTCTATTTCGAAAAGCATCGGTTTCTCTTTATCACTATATGCAAAAGGATACAATTCAAGATTGTTTATATCCGGACTTCCCAATTCAATTGTCCCGGATATAATTATTTCTCTCATAAGAGCTAAGGACATAATGATATTTGATTTCCCGCTTGCGTTAGCCCCATAAATTACAGTTGAAGGTAATATACGATTCCCATTATCCCTAATTAAGTTTTCATTCAATGTTCTCTGTGAACCAGCCCGCATTGAAAGTGAACTATCTTCTTTAAATGAACGGAAATTTGAGAATCTATAATTTAATAACATAACAAACGTCTCCTAAGTTAGAGCCTTCTATATATGTTTATATCTTAAATAACACCTCAAGACAATACATTGGATCTATTTTTTGAGATTTTTTCTCAAATGAGCATTTCTCAGCACATTCCAACTACCTAACTGATTTCTATCCAACTTTCTCCTAACCAACTAACCAACTTTCCGCTCCACGCGTTAGTGGACCAGAGTATCAGGTCTGAACGAGATTACTCGTTTTGGCATTTGCGTGAGGGATAGTAGGGGCGCGAAGCGGTCTCTTTTTGCGGAGGTTGCGGTGCCTGGCACCACAACCTCCGCAAAAAGAGACGGGACCCCCGAATAGCCCGGCCTTCTGAATGGGAACGAAGCTTCGTAACCATTCAGAAGGATACGCCCGGATAACTGGTTTGGACCAGAGTACTGGACTGTACCACCTTGGACCAACCAGCACACAAAAACCCTTCCAGGTTTTTCACAACCACACTACATTCTTCGAACGGATTGCATTGTTCAGCCGTTTGATGAAGCTCGATTTACGGGAGTACCGCTTCCGGAGAGCATGAAAACGCTTGGAATAGTTAATTTGGTCATCATCCAGCACCGCAAGATCGCTGAGATCCATGAGCAGCACAACAGCCTTGTCATAGGATCTCTGCTTTGCCAATGCTATAAGCTGTTCCACATTATCCCACACCTCAGACTGGCGGACAGAGAGTGCATTGAGGTACTTTGTTCGGGCCGCGGCCTCAACTGCCTCCTTTCGCCGGCGATCCTCCTCATCCTTGCGTGTCTGCTCCTGTTCAAACGCTTCCTGAAGTTCTTCAGCACGCACCCGAATCCGGCTAAGAGTCCGGCGGGATCGATTATTGCCGCCTTCATTTTGACGTTTCTCATCCATGAAGCGGCGAATGAGTGCCGATGTAACCTGAACATGCTTTCCTTGCGCAACCCTGAGTAGAAGATCATCCTTTTCTTCAACAGAAAGTTCAGTTATCCATCCGGCAAGATCTGACTGAGCGAACTCTTCCATCGATCTGCTGCCCTCCGCTGCTGCCGCAAGAAGGTCCCTGTCAATTCGTAGAAATTCCACTAATGACCGGAGCGGGGCAGACAGACTTCCGAGACCGGGCGGTACTTCGGGCTCCTTCTCATCATCCTGAACCTCCCCTTCCTCAACACAGAGGAGCCAGGCCAGATAGAGCGCACGCATATCTCCACGAAGCAGTTCATCACGAATTCCCGCAAGTGAAGCCATCCAACCAGTACCCTCGGCCCAATATTCGCTATCTTCTATATCGCTCCTAAGATTAATAATCAGATAATCATGTTCTCCCACAGTACTTTCCCGTAAACACTTGCCAAGTTTATATGACGCTAATACATCCAGCGGTACCGCCCCTAGTGGTATACGTATTGCAAGCTGATTCGTACCCCAATTCGCCACGTAGACGTGCAAGTCAAAGTATCGCTCAAGAAGTTTCAGGGAATCAGCCTTCAAGTCGCTGTAATGGTATACGTTTGTGAAACGGGTCGGCGTAATCTCGGCGCGTGTAGAGATTGCCCGCAGTTCACACATCTGTTTTTCATTGAGAGGTTGGTCGATTGCCAGAAATTCGTAGTATTGATATTCACTCATCCGTTAACTCCTTTGAAAAGTAGGTTTTACGTTGATCTTTACGTTGATTTTTATGTTTGTGCTTATGTTTGTTTTTTAAGACAGCCCTATTTGGCTCTATGACTCTATAGAGCCCCATCAACCCTATTGCCCTATTATTACCTAATAATTGAGTTTTGGCTTTACTTTCATC
>JAGLNY010000327.1 GCA_023139255.1 Spirochaetales bacterium | reverse complement strand
GCATTTCCCCTGCCTGTATGAATTTCAGATCCGGAATGACCGCCAAGGAATCCTGAAAGAGTAATATTCCAACCTTCACTATTTTCCGGCACTTCTCTATAGTCAGCCTCCAGCGTTCCGACAACCTCACAACCTCCGGCACAGCCGATTATGAATTTACCCTCTTCCCCAGAGTCAATATTTATCAGCCTCCTGGAATTTACCAGGGAGATATCGAGGCTGAAAGCCCCATCGAGCCCGGTTTCCTCTGATATGGTAAAAAGAGCCTCAAGAGGACCATGCACTGCATCTGTGTCGGAAAAAAGTGCTAAAGTCATAGCAATTGCAATACCATTATCTGCCCCGAGGGTTGTGTTATCTGCATACATCCAGTTCCCTTTCCTTACAAGCCTGATAGGGTCGCTTGTAAAATCATGCTTAGAGTCGGAGGTTTTAACACAGACCATATCCATATGACTCTGGATAACCGTTGGCAGCACGTTTTCGTTTCCAGGAGATGAAGGTTTTCTGATAACTACATTTCCTATACTATCTTCTGCCCATGATAGACCCTTTTGTTTAGCAAAAGTTATGAGATATGTGCGAAACTCTTTTTCGTTTCCTGATTCCCTTGGAATTTGAGATAATTCCTCAAAATATTCCCATACTGATTTTGGCTGTAAACCATTAATTATTTCTGACATTCATTACTCCGGTTACTATTATTACTAATAAAATATAGGCTCAATAAGAGGAATGGTCAATTGTTGTAGGTTGCTTCGCAACCTACAACTCAGGAGTTTCTTGAAGAAACTCCTATAGTAGTATCCTGCAATGGAAAAAGCTTTACAATGATACAAAGTATAAATAAGTTATGATATTTCTGTTCCTGACAGGCTGTTTACTAATGGTTCGGCAGATATATGGGTTTCTGTAAGATCATTTACCCATTTTTCTGAACGGATTCTTCTTCCGCTCACAATCATTTTATATAATTCTTCTAACCCAACCAATCCGTAGAGATAGTAGATTGGTATATGAAAAACCAACCCGCCCAGGAAAGCCAGAGGAACCCCGACACACCACACGCTGGTAATTTCCAGGATAAGGGAATAACGGGTATCCCCGCCGCTCCTGAGTGCCCCAACTATGGAATGCATATTGAATACTTTTAGCGGCAACAGAAGGCTCAACACTAATAAGGACTTTGTGGTCATTGATATGATTTCAGGGGATGCATTGAAAGCCCGCGGGATTAAGGGAGAAAAAAGTGCCATTAATCCGCCCATAACAGCCCCCAGGGCAAGGCCAAGAACCAGGAAACCAGAGGCGTAGGACTTTGCAATATCCTGCCTTTTTTCACCTATTTTTTTTCCGATCATAATTGCGGCACTGTTCGCTGTGCCAATTGACACCACAAAAAAGAGGCTATGGATAGATTCACTTATATTCGCAGAGGCTATTATAGAGGTTCCCATTCTTGCGAATACAACTTTATACATTATCATACCAAGAGACCAGACCAGCTCATTCAGGATAACCGGTGACACCAGCTTAAAGAATTTTGCCATAAATGTTTTTGAGAATGAGAAAAGTTCTGATAATGGGGCAGCAGTCGGTTTTTTCTTAATATAGGAAATTGCTATTATTAAACACATTTCCAGGGCTCTGGATCCCGCCGTAGCTACTGCGGCACCGCGTACTCCCATCTGGGGAAAACCGAATTTGCCAAAAATAAGGAGATAGTTAAAAACGGCGTTTGTAGACATAGCAATGGCAGATACTATGAGCGGGGTGCGGGCATCTTCCGTACTTCTTAGGGCTGATGAAAAAATGAAGGTAATTGCTGTGAAGATATAACTGATTCCCACAATTTTCAGGTATTCGGACCCGGCAAGGATTACAGCCTGATCCGTGCTGAAAACCCGCATAATTTCTTCTGGAAAGAGAATGGATACAGCTGAAAGGATTCCTGCCCCGATCACTCCGACAATTAGGGCAAGTCCCAGGGTTTTATGAATACTTTTAAGATCTCTGCTTCCCCAGAACTGGGCAAAGAAAATAGATGCCCCGCTGCTTATACCGAAGAACAGGAGGATAACCAGGAAAAACATCTGGTTAGCAAGTCCCACTGCGGCAATTTTTACTTCACCAAGCTGCCCGATCATCACGGTGTCAACAAATGAGAGTGAGGAAGCCAGCAGATTTTGCAGTATTATTGGGAAAGCGAGAGTTATGATAGATATATAAAAGGTTTTATCCCGTAAAATACCGTATGTGGAGAGTAGAGAAGTTTTGTTTAAG
>JAGLNY010000326.1 GCA_023139255.1 Spirochaetales bacterium | reverse complement strand
ACAACATGGATCTGTTTGATCAAGCTGGTGCAGCATACCCGACTCAGGACTGGACATGGAGCGATTCACTTGCGGCAGCAAAAAAGATTTCAGCACTGGGTGATGATGTCTGGGGTATGTATAACCCAATACAGTTTTGGGAGTTTTACAAAGTAACACAGCAGAACGGCGGTGGCCTTATGACTCCTGACGGGAAGACTTTCACCATCAACAGCAAGGAAAATGTGGCTACACTCCAGTATATGCTGGACAGGGTCTACAAATATCATGTAATGCCGACGCGGGATGAGCAGGCTGACAGGCCGGAAAGTGATCTCTTTGTTGATAATAAACTTGGTATGTGGCTCAACGGTGTATGGGCATTCAACGATCTTCTGACCCGTGCGGATTTCCCCTGGGGCGTTGAAGTTGAACCGGGAAATATTGCGAAGGCAACGCATTTCTTCGGGAATGTCGGCTGTATCAGCACAACAAGCAAGCATCCGGAAGAGGCACTAAAGCTGCTCAACTTTCTTGCAACCTCACCAGCGGCTGTGGATATGAGACTTGATGCACAGTGGGAACTCCCGACAGTGGCGGATCCAGCGATCATGGAGCGGTATATAAATGATACGCCTCCAGAGAATAAGATTGCAGTACTCAACTCACTTGAATATGCAGTAAAACCACCGGCATTGGAAGAATTTGCTGAGCTTACAAATATTGTAAACACGAGAATTGAAATGGCAAGAGACGGCCTCCTCACTGCGCAGGAAGCACTTGATCTTGCACAGGAAGAGGCCGTCGCGAACATCAAACTGTAAAGATTATCCTAATCCGATTATCCTAATCAAATTTTACTAATTTGATTTTTGACAGCAGATGTTCATTCAAAGCTGCGGGCAGTGGTTAAGACGCTGTCCGCAGACTTTATACCTATTATCACAGAGTTAATGCCGCACAGTTCACCGTCTGACATTAACTAAATGTATACTAAAGGATAAATAGATGGAGTACAAGGAAAAAAACAACAGGATACGGCATAAACCTCAGGGGAAAGAACAGCCTTACTACCAAAAAGCTTTTGAGCGGTTTCCCAGATATCCTATAGCGGGTGAGCCTGTTTCGATTGGCTTTGTAGTAGAGCCGAATCCGGCAGAAAGTGTGCTCCTTTCCTGGAGTAACGATGGGTGGGATACTGCTCATGAAATTGAGGCATTATGCATTGGGAATACTGATAGTGTAGGGCATAGCGGATTTGAGCATACGTGGCTGGCTATGATTCCCGGTACTGAAGCCGGCAAGAGAGTTTTGTATAAACTCAGGGCACTGACTGGACAGGAAGCAATTGAGTCAGAAGAGTTTTCCTATCTTCCAATGCAGAGAATAATCTGCGACTGCATCAGTTTTTCAGAGAATCAGTCTGTCAGGAATCAACATAATTCAGTTGTTGTGGTGTTTACCGATAAGGAAGGGAAATATACAGTTAACTGGGAATTTATCCCGGAAGAGAGCAAATGTATTCGCCAGGAACTCACAGTAGACCTGAGTTCCCAGAATTCAGATTTACGAACAGCTGATTTGAACTCTAGTAACATTAAAAAAATTTTCGGCGACTATATGCTGACCTATAATAATGAAAACACTGAACTCCGACTTAGTCCCCTTGAAAACAATTCTGAGCTGCTGCGGCACTGCGGACCGATTGAGATCTTAGTAACACCTGACCGTGAGGTCCTTGAGGTAAACCTGATATTCGCGGCAGATTCAGATGAAAATTTTTTCGGTTTTGGTGAGCGGTATAACAGGATAAATCAACGAGGACAGATTATCCATTCCACGGTGTTTGAGCAATATAAAAATCAACAACTTAAAAGCTATATGCCGGTACCTTTTTTCTTTACCTCAAAAGGGAGGGGTTTTTACACAGCAGATGATCATAAAATTGTCTATGATCTATGTGCAACTGATGCCCGTTACTGGAAAATGCAGGTCGAGATGCATGAGAGGACAAAGTTGGTCTCCTATCTGTACACCGGGAACCCGGCTGAGATCATTTCAGCATATTCTTTGACATCAGGCCTGCCGCTCATGCCGCCGGAATGGGTGTTTGGTCCGTGGATGAGCAGTAATGAGTGGAATACCCAGGAACGTGTACTGGCTGAGGCGCGGATGACAGCTGAACTGGACATCCCGGCCACAGTGCTTGTGATAGAGGCCTGGAGTGATGAAACAACTTTCTATATCTGGAATGGAGCAGAATATAGCCCCAAAGATCCGGGGATTCCTCTTTCCTATAGTGACTTATCTTTTAAGAAATCAAAGTACTGGGACAACCCAAAGGCTATGGCTGATGAGCTTCATGAGCTTGGCATGAAACTTATTCTCTGGCAAATCCCTATAATCAGGAAATCAAACTGCCCCAATAAGCAGCACGAAGCTGACTGGCAGTATGCTAGTGAAAATTCTTTCTGCGTGAAAGAGGCTGACGGGACTCCTTACCATGTACGTCCAGGTTGGTTCCGGGATAGCCTTCTTATGGATTTTACCGACCACAAGGCTGCTGAATGGTGGTTCAGTAAACGTGATTATCTTGTAAGGGAGTGCGGGGTAGATGGTTTTAAGACTGATGGGGGTGAGCATCTTTGGGGAGAGAATACCCGGTTCAGCAATGGAAGAACCGGGGCAGAGATGCTTAATGCCTACCCAAATTCCTATATTGGTGCATATCATGAGTTCCTGAAGCACAGCAAAGGACGGGACGGAGTAACGTTCAGCCGATCCGGTAACCGCGGTGCCCAGCAATTTCCCTGCCACTGGACCGGTGACCAGGGATCAACATGGGAATCATACCGGGGTGTTGTAAATGCCGTCCTTAATGCCGGTCTTTCCGGGATCCCGTTTATCGGGTGGGATATTGGGGGATTCAGCGGTGACATCCCATCTTCTGAGCTCTACCTCAGATCAACCTCGGCTGCTGCCTTTTCACCTGTTATGCAGTATCACTCTGAGTTCCATAATCATACCGATCCTCACGTTGACAGGACCCCCTGGAATATCGCAGATAGGAACAATGCCCCTGAAGTTGTTGAAATTTACCGAATGTATGCGAAACTGCGGTGTGCTATGCTGCCCTACTTGCTCCAGGAAGCGGAATATTGCTGCCGGACTGGTGAACCTATGATGCGGCCGATGCTGCTGGATAACCCTGAGGACCAGGAAGCCTGGGGAATAGAGGATCAGTACATGTTCGGCCGTGCGCTGCTGGCTGCACCGGTTCTCTACGAGGGATCGATATCGAGACGAGTATACCTGCCGGCTGGGGAATGGATTGATGCATGGACAGGAGAACGCCTATCAGGCCCCGTTTGGATAAAGAAAGAGGCGGGGATTGAACTTATCCCTCTCTATAGATCGGCAACTGCCGAATGGCCGTTGAACGAAGAGATTTTTATAAACACACTTGCTGATTTGTAGGAGCCGAAAATGTATTTCCATAAAATAGAGCACCCATTAAATTTTGTATTTGGACAGGATCATACTGAAATCAATGACAGCTCCCTTCGTATTGAAAGTCAGGCTTTTGGGAATGATGTGTACAGGATTCATGCTGATGGGGCTGGATGCAGGCGCTGGGAACTTCCCCCGAATGAGACAGAGCTGCAAACGGATCAGTTTATGTCTGCTGTTTCTCAGGGATATTTGGAAGTAAGTGAAAACGGGGATTTTTCTTTGTTTTTCCGTGGGGACAAAATACTAAGTACCAGGAAAAATTTTGCATTCGGGCTTTGTGGAAAAAAATGGGTTTTCTGCTTTAATCTTGCATCCTCAAATCGTTTCTA
>JAGLNY010000325.1 GCA_023139255.1 Spirochaetales bacterium | reverse complement strand
GATGTATGGGGAGATTTTTCGGATGATGATGGATTGTTTGGTATAACCGATCCCATGTATATCTCAATTCCCTATATGCTGATTTATATTAACCCGAATACCTGGGTAGGAATGCTTGTACATAATCCCTACCCGGTATTTATGGATACCGGTGCGAGGCAGGTGATTGAGGGGGTAAAAGATTCCGGGCAGGATGAATCGTATTTCTATGCGGGTTCTACGGATGGGATTCCTGATCTCTATCTTATTGCCGGGGAAAGTCCTGCGGATGTTACAAGAAAATTACAGAAAATGTGCGGCAGGGTTCCGAGACCTCCCCTTTGGGCACTTGGGTATCATCAATCCCGCTGGGGGTATGGGTCTGCCGGGGATCTGGAGCATCTGGAAGAAAAATTATCTGAACTGGCGATTCCTTGTGATGGTCTCTGGCTGGACATAGATTATATGGATGAATATAGAATATTCACATTCGATGAGAATAAACTGCCGGATCCTGCGGAAACATTCATGGCTATAACAGATAGTTCGGGTCGTAAAATAGTTCCTATTCTTGATCCCGGGATAAAGATGGAAAAAGACTATACTATTTGCAGGGAGGGGACAGAGGATGGAATGTTCTGCCTGACTTCAGAGTGCAAGCCCTATGTTGGGTTTGTCTGGCCGGGTGCTTCACATTTTCCCGATTTCTCGTTGGACAAGGTTAAATCATGGTGGGCTGAGAAGACCGGGGAACTCGTAAAACTTGGGGTGTCAGGATTTTGGATTGATATGAATGACCCAAGTACAGGTTCATCTGAACTAGGTGAGATGCGGTTTTCTGACGGTGCTCTTTCGCATGAAAGCTATCATAACCAATATGCAAACGGAATGGCACAATCTGTCAGGAAAGGACTCGTTGATGCAGAACCGGGAAGAAGACCCTTTGTCCTTACCCGAAGCGGGTTTATTGGGATCAACAAATATGCGGCAGTCTGGACGGGTGATAATCATTCAAATTATCATCACCTGAGGATGGCAGTCGAGATGGAATTGAGCCTCTCCTTATCCGGGGTACCTTTTGCCGGTTCGGATATTGGGGGCTTTGGGTGTGATGCTGAACCGGAAAATTTTATTGACTGGTTCAAAGCTTGTTTCCTTTTCCCGTTTTTTCGCAATCACAGTGCTGATGGAACTGCAAATCAGGAACCATGGGCTTTCGGTGAATCTGTTCTTGAGACGACACGGGAGTATATTCGTGCCCGTTATGCATTTAGACCTTATATCTATAATCTCTTTATTGAGCTTGAACGGACCGGTACCCCGATTATCCGGCCTTTACTGTATGAGTTTTCGGGATACTTTGAGCAATCCTCCCAGTTTATGGTTGGGGATGCCGTTATGCAGGCTCCGAAACTGGAAGCGGGAGTTGCTGAGCGAGTGGTGAGTATCCCCCCTGGGTATTGGTATGATCCATATTCAGGAAATTGGATTGCCGGCAGTTTAGATAGCGAAACCAAGGTTGAAACCGGGATTTCTGGTAAAGGTACGCCTATTTACTTTCGGGAGGGTTCATTTGTTCCATTAAGCAGGTGTGCTGATATTGGTGATCCGCTTACACAAATAGATCTGTTTGTATGCGCAGGAGGCAGCAGTGAAAGTTCCGGTACAGGGTACTATGAGTGTGATGAAGGCGAGGGATTTGACTATATCGATGGATCTGTAACTATTGTGGAAATGACATACCATATAAGCGGGGGAGCTCTCTCTGTATCCATTAATAGCAGAAACACAGCTTACCGTTCTCTCAGTATAAGGCTCCTGGTGCCTGATGCTGTGAACTCCGCTGAACTGGTAGTGACACACTCTGATGGTTCAGAAGAACTTCATACCTGCATATTTACGAATGGTAAACTTCCCTTGCCAGGGAGCACTAAAAGCATCAAAATATCGCAGCTGGTTGATGTTCTATAAATTGCAATTTACAATTTTTCAGCGGCAATAATATATTGTCTATGCAGTTTATCAAACCCGGAAGAAAGTATATGATACTGGATGAAATCTAACAACTCCCGCAAAAACTATTTTGTTTTTTTGGCTTCGATGCTCTGTTTCGCTCTCGCGTTTTCCTTATTCAGAGGGGTTATGGACAACTATCTGGCTGGCAGCCTGTCTGTATCCAGGTCAGGCCGTGGTGTTGTGGAGTTTTTCCGGGAGATGCCGGGTCTTCTGCTTTTTCTTATTCTGGCCCTGTTTTACAGGATACCGGAACACCGTATTCTTCGGATAGGATTTGTCGTGGCATTGGGAGGCATCGTAGGGTTCGCATTGGTTGGGACCAGGCTGGTACCGGCAATTTTCTTCCTGACCCTGTTGAGTGCGGGACAACATATCCTTATGCCGGTACAACAGTCCTTTGTGATACACTCTGTTCCGCAAGGTCAGGAAGGTTCTGCTTTGGGTTTTATGCGCGGGATACAAAGTATAGGGCGGGTAGTCGGGTTTTTTATCGTTCCTGTTATTTTTGTTATAACGGCTGATATCAACAGGGGGTATGTTACCACCTTTTTTTGCGTAATACTATTTGTCCTGGCGGCCTTGGGAGCCTCTTTTTTTCTGAAAGATGATGGTGGACATGTCAAACGTCAGCGGCTTTACTTCCGAAAGAAATACAAAACCTACTACATCCTGCAGAATTTCTACGGAGCCAGGAAGCAGGTGTTT
>JAGLNY010000324.1 GCA_023139255.1 Spirochaetales bacterium | reverse complement strand
CAATGAATACAAAAAGTACCACAAAAAATCATTATTCAATTGTAACTCTCTCATTAGTGTAGCGATTAGTCTATGAAATATAATCCCGTTGTGCTTGGTTATCATGCAAACTATAAAGGTAGATGTGAATGTTTTCTTGATGGAGGCATTGATCTAATTGAAGATGAACATTGGCTTGGTAACGGTATGTATTTTTGGGATAATAAGTCCAACATGCAATACTGGGTGAAATTGAAAAGGGATTGTTGGCATAAGATTGATGATAATATAATCATGGTTAGCGCCATGATTAATTTAACATATGTTTTGGATTTGACCGATAAAAATACAATGAAGGTATTGCAGAAAGTTTGGAGTCAGGCTGTTAAGATGAAAAAGAAGCTACATAACGGTGTGCCTATTCATGATGAAATGGGGGTTGGATTAAAGGTTGAATATGTTCTGTCGACTCATGAGAAATTAGGTCATCTGAAAGTTGTTAAGGGAATTGGAGAATATTCTAAAAAAGTAGAAGAGGTTAAGTTTCTTAGAACAGAACGACCAGCACCGAAAATTACTGGAAACGTGAAAACGATGTATTCAGTAAGATGTAGTAGTGTGATATTGGATAGAGAAGTATTAGCAGAAGAGAAAAGGATAATAAAATGAAAGACAAGTCAGTTGTAGAGTTGTTGAATGAAATTTACGATGATGTATCAAAAATGAGTTATGATGAATATGCAAAGCTTGAAGAATCTCGTTCGGAATATTTAGATAGGATTGATGTTAATAATTATAATAATAGCAATCAGGATTTTATTATAATCACTGATTACGAAGATGAAAGTAATGGGTTTTCAGTTGTGCAAAATCTTTTACCGGAAACAAAAGAAACATATAAACAACCTACACCAGCTGGGGCTAATTCGATTTTTAATGTGGCTGCATAGAAATGAAAATAAGTAATTTCCAATTAAAGGATCATAGATTAATAAATGTTGAATATAATCTAAATCGAAATTTTAGCAATCCCAAAGGAACTATATCTCTCGATATTTCGAGTGAAATAGTTGTAAATAGAATTAGCAAAAACGAAGCTACTGTTCAATTTACTCTTTTTGTATTTAAAGATCAGAAAATGGAAGAAGTTCCTTTTAAGATTAAAACTGTACATGAGGGGAATTTTATTTGGGATGATAGCTATGAAGAAGATTTTACTCAAAAACTTCTTCACTATAATGCACCAGCAATTTTATTGTCATACGATAGATCTATTATTTCTCAGATGACCGCTTACTCAGGATTGCCACCTCTTTTGATTCCCTTGATTGATTTTACAGCTTCAAAGACTTCTCCAGAAGGTGATCCTGTAAATAAGCAAAACGATTAACTAATATTACGTTACAGCATTACCTGACTTCATTTCCTTCGCTGTATAGATCAAATCAATCGCATCCGCAACGATCTGCATATCCTTTGAATTGATATGAGTATATCCTTCCTGAACGCTCGTAATCGCTGAATCGGTATTAGACCACCCTAAATACTTTCTAATTAACCCGGAATACCAAACCAATGGATTTTTCCGGCAGGTGAATATGCTTGCTTAAAATTATGGTTCTGGTTTTGTTCCATTCTGGTAAGCCGATATCTTTAGCTGAGTCAGATTTAAAGGCTCGATTTATCGTAATAATATTTCCCTTTATCTGATTCCATGAGAGAGCCAAGAGTGAACAGAAAGACTTTGCCAGTGGGTCTGTGAAGTTGTCCAGGAGTTTTAAAACCTGTTCAGGATTCAGAATTTCCTTTTCTTTCGGGGTATAGTCAACCTTCCCTACCAAGGCGAATGGATTATATCTGAGTTCATCACGGAAAATATACTCTGTAAATATTGCCCGGAGAGCTGAAAAGATTTTATTTATGGTCTGTGGTTTGTCTGGAATTCTTTCAATCAGCCAGTCCCGGAGATCTAGGGCGTTCCCTTTGGTAATATCCACCACCCTGATTTTCATGATTTTGTGTTTCTCAATATGATTCAAAGCATATTGGATATTTTTTACTTGAGCCTTTCCGTATTGCTTACCTGCCTGTTCAAATAAAGACGGGATTCTGAACCCGGAACAAATCCCTTTGGGATTAGTTCTGGGCAGTTTTGATGTTATCGGTTCTGACCTTCAAGTATGTCTTTGATCATATTGCTTTGGACATTCAGGTTGTTTTACAAAACTGCTCGTGTTTTCTCACCTGCCTGTTCAAAGAGACGGGATCCTGAACCCGGAACAAATTTCTTCGAAATTAGTACTAGCGTGAGTTTATTATAAATTCTACAATAAAATAAAAC
>JAGLNY010000323.1 GCA_023139255.1 Spirochaetales bacterium | reverse complement strand
GAGCAAGATCCTGGGCAAGATTACTTGCCTTGGCAGTTGCTTTGCAACTGCGGGACAAAGTTATTACGCCTGTTTCAGAGTATTGTAGTGGGTATTTGCTACGCAAATACAAAGGTGAGTACTCTCACCCAATCATGACAAGCATGTACTGCTCGATATATATTTACAGTAAGTCGCATGCCCTCTTTCCAAACCTTCAGATCTTCAAACTTGCCAATTTTCTGTTTAATAAATCTGTCTCCTGTCTCCAGTTTTCCATCTCCCACTCTTCCCACCTCTCACTGCTTATTACTGGGAATTGAAGAAAGAAAATTCAAAAGATTGAGATGTTTTGTAGAAAAGTGATATAAATGTCAATCTTTCTGTACATAATACTTGACATATAAGTATTTCCTTATTACCCTGATCATGACAAATAAATCATTGGCAGGATGTTATGAAAACAGCAACGAAAATAGGAAAAAGAATAAACCGAATGCAGGAAGGCATCATCTTTAAATACAAACATCTGAATATAGCACCAGAAGAATATAGTGCTGCTGCAAAAGCTATTGAAAGACTCATAGCAAAAAAGGTAATTAAAAGAGTTTCTACCGGTCTGTTTTACAAACCAAAAGGAACAGTGTTTGGGGAGCTGCGCCCACGAGAAAAAGAAATTGTAAGGGCTTACCTGTTTGAGCAAAATAAAAGAATTGCCTATGTTACAGGAACAGCACTCTATAATCGCATGGGTTTAACATCTCAGGTTCCTAAAATCATAAAATTGGCTAGTTTGGGTAAACGGATTACGGTAAACACAGGAGGTGTCCAGGCAAAACCGGTAAAAAGCTATGTAAACGTAACCAATGATAATTACTACCTGCTTGAAATCCTGGATGTACTCAAAGATTTTACCATAATTCCAGATCTGAACAAGAAAATGGCTATAAAGAATCTATTGAATACATTGAAAGAATTGGCTGAAAAAGACAAGGTAAGGATTATCAAATTTGCACTTAACTACCCACCACGAACCCGTGCCCTTTTGGGGGCTTTATTTAATAAGATTTGCAGCAAACAGTTTGTAACAATCCTTAAGCAAAGCCTAAATCCTTTATCAACTTATAAATTAGGAATTAATGAAGAGATGTTATCAACTACCCCAAATTGGAATATTTCATGAAACTACATGAAAACAAGGAGCTTTTTGAAGAAGCCATACTAGCTGCATCACAATTATTAAATATTCCTGAAATCTACATTGAGAAGGATTATTGGGTAACATTGGTTCTATATGAAATATTTCATTCAAGCATGTCTTCTGAATCAGTCTTCAAAGGAGGTACAGCCCTTTCAAAATGTCACAAACTCATAGAAAGATTTTCAGAAGATATTGATATTGTGGTAGTAAGAAACAAAGGAGAAAGCGATAGTCAGCTAACAAAGAAAATTCGAAAAATAAGCACAATAGTAAAAGCTATTCTACCAGAAATAACTATTGAAGGTCTGACAAATAAAAAAGGAAATATTAGGAAAACAGTTCATCAATATAATAAAATTTACAATGGCTCCTTCGGGCAAGTACGAGAACATATAATCCTTGAAACTTCATGGCTGGGTAATTTTGAACCATATACAACTGAAAAAGTGAGTTGCTATGTGACAAATATGATGGAAAACACTGAGCAAAATGAATTGATCAAAAAATACTCTATAGCTCCTTTTACAATCCAGGTATTAAGCAAAGAAAGAACTCTTTGTGAAAAAATTATGAGTTTGGTTCGTTTTTCCCTGCAAGGAGATCCTTATGTCGATCTTGCCAATAAAATACGTCACATCTATGATATCCACATGCTGCTAAAAAATGAAGAAGTAGCAGTATTCTTTGAAAAAGTTTCATTTGATGAAATGTTAATTAAGGTCGGAAAGGATGATATAGTTAGTTATAATAGTAACAACGAATGGCTTCGGCAACATCCTGCTAAAGCTATTATATTTGACCAACCAGTAGAAACCTGGGATAAAATAAAAACAACTTATCGAACACTTTTCAAAGAATTGGTTATTGGGGAACTACCGGCTGAAGCAGACATCGTTACAACATTAAGAAGAGTAGCTAAACGACTTAAAACTGTTGCATGGAACATTTGTTAATTTTCACGAAGTTGCCCCCCCCTGTAAATCGGTATCTTGACCCCCTGAACAACCTCAATTATCTTCAAGAACTGAGAGTACTGCTGGATTTAAAGGAATCAGCTATTATAGACCAGAAAATGAAACAGATACACTTTTAGAACAGGAGACCAAAGACTGGAGAATTTTGGTCTGCTGTCTGCTGTCTCCCGCCTCCTTCCTACTATTTTCAATTCACAGAAGCTTAAGAACGCTCTCCTT
>JAGLNY010000322.1 GCA_023139255.1 Spirochaetales bacterium | reverse complement strand
CTTCCTCAATATCTGCCATAACTTCCTCGATGGCTTCACTTGAATTGGAATAATCCATCTGATACGTCTTGCGATTTCCGGATTTTGGTGTACAGTTTGCTGCTTCCCTGAAAGGACCATAAAAACTGGAGGCAAATTTAGCAGCATATGACATAATCCCTGTTTTACGTAAACCATATTTCAGGAGTCCCTTTTTTATGTAGTGAACCCTACCGTCCATCATATCAGATGGGGCTACGATATCAGCTCCTGCCGTTGCATGACTCAAGGCTATTTTTGCCAGGATTTCACAGGTCGCATCATTGTCCCCAACATGACAATGCCCATCTTCAGTATAGGAACATAAACAAACATCGGTTATAACCTCCAGTTCAGGAAAATGTCTTTTTATTACCGGAATTGATTTCTGGATGATACCATCTTTGGAGAAAGCCTGCTCTATACCTTTTCTTTCAGTAACACCAAAAACGAGAATTGATTTCAATCCCTTTAGTATCAATTCTTCCAGATCAGGAACCAGTCTATCCAGTGAATAGTGAAATACATCTGGTAATGATGTAATTTCTCTTTTGGTATTAGTTCCATTCACTATGAATACAGGTAGAATCAAATCTTTTTTATAAAGAAATGTTTCCTTATATCTCATCCTGGTCTCTTCATCCACTCTTCTATATCTGAATCGTTTGAACAATGTTAGGAACCCTCATTTTTTTTATTTTCTGTGCAGAATGTTTACCATATGTATAGATCAATAAGTGCTCAGGTATGGAATCATATATATTAAAAAAAGAATCAACTGTTGAAGAACTGGTGAAAACAATCCCATCAATACTATTCAGATCAATGGGGGGTTGAACTATGTTAACAGTTTTATAGATTGGGACACTATTCACCTCATTTAAGAGATGGAGTTTGTTGTTTGAGATGTTGGAACATGGATAGAGGATGTTCAATAATGTATGTTCTTTTATCAATGCATACAGTGAATCTGAATCTGCCTCCTGGGGACAAATATCTGCAGCATATCCATATAACTCAAGTTTACTTCTGGTATACGGACCAATAGCAATGATCTTTTGGTTTTCTCCTATTTCATATCTCATAAGAAAATGTTCCACAGCATGTTTGCTTGTAAACAGTATGTAATCATATTCTCCCGGTTTAACGATAGAGAAAGGCATTGCTTGTATTTCGATTAATGGATAATGAACCAATTTTCCAGGAAGACTGCATTTTGAAGGATTTAAACCTGTGAATAATATTCTTGACTTGTTACGGTAAAGGTGTACATTTTCTCCCACAATAATAATAAGCGGCGACCTAAAAGAACCCTTATCCAGTTCACCCAAAAAAGTTTTAGTATGTTTTTCATTATACCCTCCAGCCTGCTGGACCAGCAATGCCGGAGTTTCTAAACTCAAACCTTTACTTATCAAGTCATTTTTAATCCTGGTCCTTGTTGTTGCCCCCATATAGTACACAAAGGTTTCTTTAACTTCATGGTGTTTGGCTGCACTATGGCCTGTTAAAAACGAGACTTTATTCGATCTCCCCCGCATGGTCAAAGGCACCTGTAAAGAGCTTGAAGCAGTCTGTGCAGCACTTATTCCCGGTACAATGTCAACCTCAATCAGACGCTCACTTAAATAGGTCAGTTCTTCGCCGCCACGTCCATAAATAAACGGATCTCCTCCTTTAAGTCTGATAACCGTATAACCCGCAACTGCTTTTCGATAGAGCAGCTTATTTATTTCAGCTTGAGACTGGTAATGATTCCCCTTCCTTTTCCCGACGTATACTTTTTCACAAACCGCATCTTTTAAAAGTAAGTTATCAAGTAAATCATCATAAAAAATGATATCCGCCTCATTGATGAGTCTCCGTGCTTTCACTGTTATAAGCTCCGGGTCTCCCGGCCCGGCACCAACAAGAAACACTTTGCCATAGGTGTTCCTTGCATCAAAACCATAAAAGAGTGCTTTTAAATTACTCCTTCCGGTTTTTGCCAGTACAGCAAGATTTCCCTGCAATGGATGAGTCTTAAAACCCAGGACCTCGCTAATTTCATGCTCAAGACCCAATCTTCTCAGAGCACAACTGGCAACTACTAAAGCATCAATTTTGTTCTCATCAATTAACTTAATTCTTTCCTCTATTGTTCCACGGATACTCACTGTTTCAAGATCAGGCCGTAGTGTCTCAACTTGCTGTTTTCGCAGAAGTGCACTGGTTCCAATTCTTGATCCGGGTGATAATGCAGCAAGGGGGAGGTGGTTCCTGCTTACAAGAGAATCGGATTTATCAAAGGCCTGAAACAAACATATCAATTCCAATCCTTCCGTCAGAGGACAAGGAAGATCTTTAGCTGAATGAATTGCAATATCAGCATTTCCATTTAGTAATGATTCATCCAGCTCACGGGTGAAAAAATCTGTAATGGTATTTTGCAGGAGTGATATATCCTTGTGCTTATCACCAAATGCTTTTTCTTTTATTATTAAGCTGTCACTCAACCCGGGCACCTGAAAAATTACTTCCTCCACCTGCTTCAAGGCGAGATTGCTATCTCTGCTAATTATCTTTAATCTTTCAGGCATAAGCCAATCTCCTTTTATTGAAAAACGACTGGAGTTCCACATCAATTATCTTTTCCGCCTTATAAACCTCCAGGTTTCTCATGTCAGAATTCCTGGTTATGGCCTGTTCAATATCACAAATGTTATATAAAGAGCAGTTTTTCATAGTGCCTATAGATTCATCAATGTCTCCTGGAACGGCAAGATCAAGGAATAATATTTTTCTGTTTAGGGGAACCTGCTCTTTCTTAATGATACGATGCGGTGCAGAAGTTGCAGATATGACAATATCACTTATCTTAAGCACCCCGGAAAGATCCCCAAGATAGAAAGCTTTTGCCCCATTCTTATGAGCCAGGTACTCAGCTTTTGTGAAAGTCCTGTTTCCCAGATATATATTTGATGCCCCTTTTCCGGCTAGGTATAAAAGGATCTTTTTGTTCATATTATGGACACCAATAAGTGTGATACATGCTTCTTTAAGATGTATATCTTTCTGCATCAAGAGCTCAACTGCAGCCTGACTGTGAGACATTGCACCCCTGGAAATGCTGGTTTCTGTTCTTATTTTTTTCCCGACAAACAAGGCATATTGAAAGAGTTGATGCAGACTGGAACTGACAGCTCTCTCTTTGACTGCTGTTTTATAGGCAGTTTTTACCTGTCCCTGAATTGCTATTTCCCCAATCAACGAAGATTCCAGACCGCTGACAACCCTGAAAAGATGTCTGGCAGTACTATAAGGAATTTCTCCTTCCCCATAATAGACCTCAACCCTGTTGCATGTTTCCAGTGTTATACTTTTCCTGAACAGGTTTTTTACCTTTATCAGGAATTCTTCACGTTCTTTTACGGGCGTTTTCTGGTCCCTATATAGTAATTCTACCATCGCTTAAACAATCCTTGATTTTATTTCGCCATTTTATTGATTTTCTGACATCACACCCATTCGATCCGACAGCTATGGTCATATAATCTTCTTTAATGATTGCCGGGGAAATGAAATCACAAAAATCCGGGTTATCAACAATATTTACCAATTTATTCATTTCATTCCCATCATGCTTTATCTGCAGATTGAGGTCTTTGTTATTGGTGCATGCATACACAAGAAAAGCATCTTTTAACAGATCTTTTGTATATATCGTCTCTATCCAGGTAATATTAAAACTTGACTGTGTAATTTCATCACAAATATCCGGAGCATAAACCTGAATGTTATCGGTAAAACGAAGAAGAACCATGACTTTGGTGTAAGCAACTTTACCGCCGCCAATTATAACTATGTTCTTGTTAGTAATATTCAAAGTTATTGGTAAAAATGATTTCATCCCGGACTTCTCCCCTTAAATAACATAATCCAGTATTACTTCGTTTTGCCTCAGAAGTTCGAACACTTGATGAACGGCCTTTTTGGTCTCGATGTTCTCTTCAAAATTCAAATCTACCTGGTAAGTATGTAAGTTGTTATTACCCACATTGATAACCAGGATTTCGTTTGGTTTATTTAGCAGTTTAAGCTTTTCAAGATCAAAATCGTCCGGGTTCGACAAATTTGTTATAAAAATTTGCCCCGAATCGGTCATAATTCTGGCCAGCTCTCCCAATCGTCTTATATATTCATCACTAATCTCAAATTGATCAGATATATCTTCATCAATTCCATGCTTTATATTGGCTACTCCAAGGAAATATACTTTGAACCCTTCATCAAAAAGCTTTCTTTCAAGAGCCTTGCAGATTTGCTTCTTTGCATCCGGTTCTTCCCCTGTGAAAATAATGAATTTTGAGTTGTGTCTATAAACCGAAGTACGTTCCGATGGGGTAACTGAGCTCTTCTCCCAGACAAATTCTCTTTTTCTGATGTGCTTTTGAAGACTGCTTTCATCTAATGCTATCGAATCAAGAATTATACCGCCGCCAACAATTTCATAGTTATCAATAATAACAAATCTGCCGGTAGTCTCTATTTGATTCGCAAGGTCAAAGGCAATAGGTTTTGATGTCTCAAAAAAACATTCGGCAACATCATGCCGGTCTATCTGCTTTTTGTTTTGGTTTGATGATAGATCTGATGCATCAAGAACGTTTTTTATATCAATTAGTTTAACATTCACTTTTGCTGCATTGATTTTCAACTTGTAAGTCTTATGTTTCAGCATAGGGGCTTTCCCGACCCAAAATATATTTGCCTTAAAATATGAACTTACAAGTAACTCTTTATCATCGGCTTTAATCATCAATTCGCCTAGTTTGATATACACCTGGGTTGTAAGGGTCACACCTATCGCTTCACCTGCATATGCATACTCTTTTTCCGATATGTTAAAGCCTTCGATTTTATTGATTACCGATTCTTTCCCTGATGGTAAAAACTTAACACGGTCACCTTGCTTCAGACTTCCCGTTGTTATATTACCGGCAATAATACGTCTGTTATCACCGGATGCTGTGAATTTGTATATATCCTGGACAGGAAACCTGAAAGGAAGTTCAATAGCCAATTCCGATTTCTGGAAATCATCAACCTGCTCCAGGACAGACAATCCCTTATACCAAGGCATGATATCGGATAGCGATACAATATTAGCTCCTTCCCGTGCGCTGATCGGGATAAAACTTACAGGCTTAATATGTATAGCTTCCAGGAAGTCGGTATATTCATCCTTTATTTTTTGGAAAGCTTTATAATCGTATCCCACAAGATCCATTTTGTTAACTAAAATGGAAACTTGTCTTATCCCAAGCAATGCGACCATATGACCATGCCTCTTGGAATTTTCCTGGATTCCCTCTTTGGCATCAATAACAAGGAGAGCTGCTTCAGCCCGTGAAGCGCCGGTAATCATGTTTTTCAAGAACTCAATATGGCCTGGGGCATCAAGAATTATATAATCTCTGTTGGTTGTCTTAAAGAAACATCGTGCTGTATCTATTGTTATGCCCTGGGTTTGTTCATCCTTAAGGGCATCAAGTAAAAATGCATATTCAAAGGGTCTTGCGTTTTTTTTACACCACTGTTTTACCGTATCGAGCTTCCCTTCAGGCAACGAGTTTGTGTCTGCAAGAAGTCGTCCGATTACCGTACTTTTCCCATGATCAACGTGACCAACTATCACAATATTCAACTGCTCTCTTTTCATAACGACTCCTACATATAACCATCACGTCTCAATGTCTCGAGACCATTATCTTCCTTGTCCTGTTCCCTGCCAGATCTTTCAGCAATATTTGAGAGCTTACCGCTTTTTAATTCTTCAATGATTTCCTTCACATTCCTGGATTTAGATACAATGGAGTTTGTGCAGGGAAAACATCCAAGACTGCGATATCGTTTACCATCACCTTGGTTGAAATAGAGTGAGACAACCGGGATTTTTTCCTTTTCGATATATTCCCAGATATTTAATTCTGTCCAGTCAAGAAGTGGATGGATGCGAACATGGGTTCCCGGTGCAAAATCAGTCTTGAACTGATTCCAGAATTCCGGTGGCTGATCCCCGACATCCCATTCGTTTTTCTTATCCCGGGGAGAGAAATATCGTTCCTTGGACCGGCTTCCCTCTTCATCAGCCCTAACTCCGACAATAACACCGGTATAGGGTTCCCGGTTTGTATCCACTACATACTTTTTCAGCGAATGATCCATACGATACCTGGTCCATTCCCCGGAAAGCGTATGTTTCAGGGCTTCACTTTTCAAATTCCTGCAGCAGGTAATTCTGTCACAGGCACCATCCGGGAATGTCTGTTTTTCCCTAAGAGCCTTTTCATTAAGGCCATAGATCATGTTCAAGTTCCATTTCAGGGCAAAACTATCCCTATATTCAATCATTTCAGGAATTTTGTAGTTGGTATTTATATGCATTAAAGGAATAGGTACATGACCAAAAAACGCTTTTTTTGCCAACCACAGAAGCACGGTACTATCCTTGCCGATTGACCATAACATTACCAGGTTTTTAAATTCCCTAAACGCTTCCCTCAATATAAAAACGCTTTGTGCTTCAAGTCTTTCCAGATGATCCACTAGTATTCTCCTTGTTATTAAGCTTTTGATTGACAGTAAATATTTATAATATAAGTATATATCAACAATACAATCAAAAACTTCATTCATTAACTATATGCAGACCGCACTCTTTATGCTCTGGTTGTTCCCACCACCATCTTCCTGCCCTGATATCCTCACCAAC
>JAGLNY010000321.1 GCA_023139255.1 Spirochaetales bacterium | reverse complement strand
GGCTCATTTCCTGTATTTGCGGCACCAGTAGATCCTGCCTTGTAAAGAATTATCCTGCCGTTTATCCTACGCCAGCATTTAGCGAGCATTCCACCTGTCGTTAGTTCAGGTGTAGAAGCAAATTCAATTTGTTTTGTTTCACCATAGCCTGTATAGGCAATTAGCGATAATATACGGTTGAAACGGTTATCGTAGAGATTGTATTTAGCAAAAGTGCCGTTAAAAGTATCATGTACAACCCAATAGCAATCATTAAGAGATAAGCCTTTACAAATATCGATGATGCCTTTGATGTCATTTACATTAAGCTTGAGTTTTGCAAGAAAACTTTGAACAAATGCCCTGTTCCTGGGAATGATTCGTCTTTTAAGCCATATCAGCATACCGTTATTTGTAAGTTCCAGGTCGATAGGAAAAAGCTGCTTGTATTTTTCATGTATCTCAATAATCTCTACTGATAAACCTTCAATAGCGTTTGAAGTAATACTAAAATTTATGAGTTCACTATCAAAATGTTTTAAAATATAATTCATTTGCCTTATATTACTATACTTGCTGCTTACCAGCAAGAACAATACGTAGCGAGGTGTCGTTACGCGCGCGTTGTCGTTATTACGATAGTCCACTAACCTGTTGCCAAAACCGGGAATTATATATAGTTTTTACGTAACACCTCAGTGTATTTTTCAAAATAGAAGGAGTCATAGTATGTCTACCCGGAAATTTTATGAATTAGTGAATAAATGCAGATCTATACGGAGATTTGATGAATCAGTGGAAATAAGCAGGGAAACTCTACTGGAACTTATCGACCTTGCCAGACTTTCCCCCACTGCAGGTAATAATCAGCCCCTCAGATTCTCCATTGTGAAGGGTCAGGAAACATGCAATTCGATAACCGGTTTGCTTGGATGGGCAGGGGCACTGAAAGATTGGGATAGACCGGCTGCCGGGGAACGTCCATCAGCTTATATTATCATCCTTTTTGATACACTTAAAGCATCTAATCCCAAAACCGACTCGGGAATAGCTGCCCATACTATACTGCTTGGTGCTGTGGAAAAAGGGTTGGGCGGATGCATGTTCGGTTCAATAAAAAGAGAACAATTGCAGGAGCTGCTCAAAATTGACCGGCAGTTTAGTATATCACTGGTTGTTGCCCTGGGAAAACCGGCAGAACAAGTGGTAATTGAGCAGGTCTCTTTGGGTGAAGATCTTCATTATTATCGTGATAATGAGAGTGTACATCATGTCCCGAAAATAAAACTGAATGATCTGGTGCTGAATGGCTGATTAGCCGTTTGTCGAATGATAAGCCTGTAGAAATTTCTGAACCTGTATTGAAAAATCTGGTCATACAGTCTAGAATGCGTTTAATTATTTAGGGAGATATTCATGATTGTATGTAAATTTGGCGGCAGTTCTCTGGCTGATACCGCACAGATAAAGAAATTAGAGGCTATTCTGGCATCAAGTGCCGAAAGAAAAATAACTATTGTCTCAGCACCGGGTAAAAGACATAAAGAAGATATTAAAATAACCGACATGCTCTATACCTGCCATGCAGAAGCATCTGCGGGGAAAAGTTTTTCTGAATCTTTTAATACTATCCGTACCCGATACATGGAAATTGGGCAGGAGTTGGGGGTTAACACCTCAAAACTTGAAGCTGAACTTGATGAAATTGAGAAAAATATCCAACAGGGAAATTCCGCAGATTATGCTGCTTCCCGTGGGGAATATCTCTGTGCGAAAATTCTGGCTGAATATCTTGGGCGGGATTTTCTCGATACTGAGGGACTTGTCATAATTGCTGAAGACGGCAGTGTTGATCCAGTTACGTATGATTTGATGGCAGAGAAATTATCAGGAAACCCGAACTACATTATTCCCGGCTTTTACGGATCTACAAAAGAGGGAGATATAAAGACATTTACCCGCGGAGGTTCTGATATTACCGGCGCTATTGCAGCAAGAGCCTGCAATGCTGAATTGTATGAGAATTGGACTGATGTATCTGGAATTCTTATGGCAGACCCTGGTATCGTACATCATCCTAAACCAATTACCGAAATTACCTACGAAGAGGCACGGGAACTTGCATCAATCGGTGCTGCAGTTTTTCATGAGGAAGCAATAGCACCAATACGGGATGCTGCAATACCCATAAATATCAGGAATACAAATAGACCGGATGACCCTGGGACAAGAATAGTCTCGCATCGGGATGATCAATCCCAGCCGATTATCGGTGTATCCGGAAAAAAAGGGTATACCCGATTATTTGTGAAAAAACTGTTTTTACAAAAAAGTCCTGATTTCATCCTGAAAATTAAGATGATCCTTAAAGTGCATGGTATAATTCCTGAGTTCTCATCAGTAGGTTTTGATTCAATTTCTTTGTTTTTTGATTCAGATTTAGCCATAAATAAAGAAGAGATCCTGACGAGAATTCTCACGGATTTAGAGCCGGATGAGATTTCCACAGATGCCAGGCTTGCCATGATTGGTATTGTAGGGGAGGGGCTCTATGATTCTAAAGGAATCATCGCAAAAGTAACTTCCGCAGTCTCTGATTCAGGTATAGCTGCACGCTACCTGAATTACGGCGGCTCCCTTATTACATGTGTAATCGGTGTTGATGAAGATGATTACAAGACGGCATTAGAGGCTATATATTCAGCTATCGCTTAACTAATATCGCTTAACAAAGCCTCTTGGAGTCTGTCGGACTTAATCATTTTGGTCTATTTTTTGACCTTTTTTCCATCTTTTGCGTCGCTCAATCGTCGAATATGACATATATTCTCCTCATTCGCTCCTTAATTATGAAAAAAATCTCTAAAAATACCCTCAAAAGCACCAAGTCCGACAGGACTCCTAGGAATCATGCATACCTGCAAAAAAGCGGGACACCATTGCAGCATCACAAGCTTCTGCAGGGACAGTCTTGCCTTTTGCTGTCCCTTGAACCCGAACCCGCGTATATATTTTCCTGCTGTGGAAACATATCTCAAGCAGTTCTTGGTCACGTTCCGGATGTTTCATCAGGTTTATAAATCTTGCAAGCCTGAAGGCTGTCATGAGCTGCTCTGTCGTTAATGAGCCGTTCCAGGGAAACAGCGATGATCCTTTACAAAGATAAGCAGGTTTGGAAAGAAAGAACTCGTCTGACTCAAATCCCGGCAATCCGGGAACAGCGTAGAATGGGGAGATCCCGACATCCGCAGGGAGTGTGCTGAGTTCAAGAAGAGAATCAACAACAGAGTTTGGGGTATCCTCTGACAACCCGCATATACAGTAGAGTATGATTTTCACTTTCTTGGAGTGAATGTATGAGAGAATGTTTTGAAGATGCTGAAAATCGTGAAGTCTTCGCTGGTTGTTGAGAGTACTGCTGTCCATGGAACCGGCAGAGAGATTGAACTGAGTAATGCCGAATTGGATAAGGCGGTCAATAACTGCCTCGTTAAGCAGCAGGTAATCCAAACCATTCTCTGCAGAATATGAAAAACCGGGGAATTTTCGTTGTATAATATCCAGGACTGTAAAAAAATAATCAGGATCCAGCAGGATATTATCATCCTCAAAGGCAAAATGCACAGAATATGTTGGGTCGATTGAGATACGGTTAATTTCTTCCCGGACTTTACGCAAAGGAGTTCGTCGGAATTTTCTGCCATGTGTAAGAAAATTAGAACAGAATGCACAGTGTTTAGGACAGCCCCGTGTTAGTGAAAGCGATACACAAACACTGCTCCTGTATGGCGGCATAACAACAGGGGAGAATACCATAGTTTCCTCTGAAGCGTAGGAAATACTGCCGGAATCCCACTTCCCGGTAGGGCTGTTCTCAACATCCTTTACAGCAGGTTCAACTTCCCCTATGCATACTGTGCTGACAGCATTACTGTTCAGGAAATATGAAGGAAGGGCTGATGGACCGCCGCCTCCCACAGTTATGGGAATACTGCTGTCTAAATCCCTGACAGCCCTTGCAAGTAATATCGCATCATCACTGTAGGCAAATGCAAAACATGAGATCCATACAGCATCTGGTTTAATTGATACTATGTTTGCTGCACAGAGAGCCGGTTCAGGTCCCATACGCTTGTAACTGGTGAAAAATGCAGTAGGACCAAACTCGTTTTCTGTAATGACGTCTGTAAGATATGAGAGTTCTGCAGGAAGAGGAACCTTCCCGGCCCTTTTCTTCAAATTCATAAAATTGAAGAGAACCGGCTCGTGTCCGGTCAGCTCCAGGGCCCGGCAGACGGCGGCAGCTCCCAGAGCTGCTGACCTGTGCGGCGAAAAGTAAAAATCTGTAATTGACGGCGCTGCGACAGCAATTTTCATAGTGTGAATTATATCAGCATGAAGCCGTATTATACCAGAAAAAACGGAAAAGTTTGACTTGGTACCATATCCAATGTAGTATTAACTTTACGATTTTCAAGGAGGAAGCTAATTGTGAGTCTGTTAAACCATAGTAAAAAAATTGAAGTTAAAGAGGGGATCTCCCTGAAACCAGCTCAGGGATACCTTGAAGAAACAGTACCTCCCTTTACCCCTTTCACCGCGATGGAAGAAGCATCCCGATGCTTGCTTTGTCACGATGCACCCTGCAGCATTGCCTGCCCTGCAGGTACAAAACCCGGGGACTTCATCAGGTCAATTCGTTTCAGGAATTTTAAGGGAGCAGCTGTAATTATACGTGAAAATAATATTCTTGGCGGAATTTGCGCCCGTGTGTGTCCTTTTGAGAAAACCTGTGAAGGTGCTTGCCTGAAAACAGGTATCGATACACCAATACAGATCGGCAGACTCCAGCGGTTTGCTACTGATTATGAGAAAGCAACAAATTTCCAGGTTCTTGAACCTGTCGAACCCAGCAAAGAGAAAGTGGCAATGATCGGAGGGGGCCCGGCTTCCCTCGCAGCTGCAGCCGAACTTGCCCGCGAAGGGTACAAAGTAACTATATTTGAGGAAAACGAAAAGCCTGGCGGGGTGTTAACCTATGGCATTGTGCCTGCAAGACTGCCGCACTATGTGGTGGATGAAGAGATGGATTATGTCAGAAAGCTGGGTACCGAATTTGTCTGCGGGACCCGGGTTGGTAAAGACATTTCTCTTGAGGAACTGCGTAGTCAGGGTTTTAGAGCTATCCTGACAGGTGCGGGAATGCAGAAACCGATAAGGCTTGATGTTCCCGGAAAGGACTTGCAGGGGATAACGACTGCCATGGAATATCTTTCCAGGGCAAAAACATTAAAAGGCAGTGTAGAACCTGGGAAATATGTTGTGGTTATAGGCTGCGGGGATGTCGCACTGGATTGTGCAATAACCGCACGGCTTCTTGGCGCTGAGAAAGTAACCGTCATGTACCGAAGGACCAGGGAGGAAGCCCCCGCAAACAGGGCTGAGTTGTTATATTGTGAATCCCTGGGAATCAACTTCCTGTTTACATTTACCCCGTCTGAATTTGTTGGGGACGCGGGGAGTGTTGTATCTGTAAAAGGTACAGGGACGCGTGATATATCTGCTGTTGAGATTCAGGCTGATACAGTTATTTTTGCTATTGGGCAAAGACCGCAGGATCTCAGTGCTGTACTCCCCGATGTTGTGTTTGATGATAAATTTTATATCAAGAGTGACGGCAGCGGGGTAACCAGTGTTGAGGATATATTTGTTGCCGGTGATATTGATTCCAGCTCTGATAAAACAG
>JAGLNY010000320.1 GCA_023139255.1 Spirochaetales bacterium | reverse complement strand
TCTGGATAATACCCAAACCGTTGGTTATACACCTCTATATGCTCTTTCAGCTTGTTCCCCTCATGATACGGTTCCCAACTCATCGTCTCCAAAAACGCATACCCATCTATCTTCGCTACCGATATCTTCGCGCCAAATTCTACCGATGCCCTCGCTTTCCCTCTCACAATCGGTCTCACATGCGGTTGACTCACACTCACAATCCGTCCTGAAATCGTATGTTTCCGCTCTTCATACATCTCCAGCTGTTGCCTATACACCTCGTGAATAACCAGTAAATTCTTATACTGCTGCTTATTCAACACACTCAACGGTGTATGCTTAATCATCTCAGCAATATACCCCAGATTCCGTCTCAGATATTGTAACTGCTTCCGTATGCCTTTTCTGATCACCTTCTTCGAGGGTTTTCGGTTTCTCGCTACCTGTAAAAAATCTTTTCTTGCATTTTGTCGATAGGTTCTCGGCTTCTTTATCCTTCCCTTCACCAGCTCATACAACACATAAACAACAGCGTGGAGTTTCTTTCAGAAACTCCTTAAATAAGATGCATAGCATCTTATTCCTTTTCTCTCGCCTCATTCAAAATACTGATATCGGTGGGATACCGGATATCTGCAGGCACGCACGTCGCATCTACCAATAGTTGACCCTTCTTCACTACTTCCTGCTGGTTTTCATCATCAACTGGCTGCTCTTTTCCAGCTCCTGCTCCGCTTCCCCCTTCATTCCTATCATCACCTCTGGGGGATTTCCGCTTGTTCTTCCGTTTCTTTTTTGCTTTTTCCTCTCTTTCCATCTGCAGCTTCACTATCTTTTCATTAATCTCCTGCAGTGTCTCCACACTGATGCGTTTACGGAAATGTACCATCATCGATGCATCAAACGGCGCGTCACTTTGATATTCTTCCAATCCTACCAAATACTGCAAGTACGGATTCTCTTTCAGTTCTTCGACCACCTCTTCATCGGTGATCCGCTTCATGTTCTTTATTAACAAGGCTCCCAACGCCATTCGAAACGGCTTCGCTGGCGCTCCTCTCCCAGAAGGAAATAATCCTGCGTAGTCTTTTTCATACGATTCCCAGGGAATGAGCCGGGCAAGTCGGATCCATCTATTTTTGGGATCTAATTCCCCACCAAACCGTAAATAAAAATTCACAAATTCGTGCTGGCTGCTCTGTGCTTTTTTTCGATACATTCAAACTCAAGATTTGTACCCAAATCCGTGCAACAGTTTTTGAGGAAAACCCTTCAATTCTCGTGCATTTCCATCTCTTGATTGTATCATTATTTACTTATAATGTATATAGTTACTATTTACTCAGGAAGCCCTATTTATGAGTCAGGGTTAGAAGATATAGTAAAGTCAAATCATACTAGCGGCAGGCTTGTTTTTACAACAGATGTAGTTGTTTATTTATAAAAGGAGTTCTAATTAATACAAATTCGGCTTTAACACCTGCTTCTGTCATTCCTTTTATATTTTCTATTCTTGAATCCGCTATATATTTTATGCCAACTGAAGTTAAAGCTTTTGCGATTTGAGGAGAACCGGAGACTACTTTTGTAACCCCCAGGATCTCTATATTTTTTTTGTTAATAATTTGTACCAAAGTTTTGGCATTATGACGAATTTTAGCTAAATCCATTTCTACGTAGAGTGCCGTCCGAATCTGACTTTATCAATTAAGTTGTTTCTTTAATTGTGGAAAACTAGTTACTATTTTTTCTATTAGAGTATCACAATTATGTAAAAGAACATCCGTGGTCGGTAAATTAAACTGTTTTTGGTATTCATCTATTATTTTATCAACTTCCTCTGAGATCATATTCTCATGATTAATTGTGATAGCTATAACAGGGCTTCCGGAAAATGACTCTAAAAGAGTAATTTCACTTTCTAATGTTGGCATTTTTATCATAGGGTAATCCCCTAAAAACTCTCTTTTGGGAGGGTGTTGTACGATTATTGCATCAGGTTGGCTTCCTCTGACAATAAAACATGAGCTTAAATATGCAGGATGGCTAAGAGCTCCCTGTCCTTCAATAATAATTACATCAGGATCTTCCTGTTTCCATGCCTGATATACTGCAGATTCCATTTCTCCTGAAATAAACTGTTCAGGAAGTGCATCTAGTGAAACACCATATTTTGCCCCTTGAATCAATCCAGTCTGACCTGTGGCAACCATAACGGCATTTACTCCCTTTTCACAAAGAGCTTGAGTTAAAATAGTAGATGTAGTACGTTTCCCAACTGCACTATCTGTTCCTAAAATTGCTATCTTTGGACATGTGACTTTTGATATATCACCACTAAAAACTCTTAACTGATCAATTTTTTTGGGTTTCCTTATATCAAAGATTTGTACATCACATTCTTTTGCTTTTTTGTTAAAATTTTTGTTTTCTGTCAAAAATTCATGAAGTCCATTAACAATATTTAATTTATTTTCCATGGCAAAGAACATAATCTGTTCATCCTGCTTTGAAAAAACTCCACTTAAAGGAGCCATTCCATAAATAAAAGTGTTAATATTATTTTCTTTATTTTTCTCCAAACATTCTTGTATGTTTTTGTAAATTGGCATTCCATTAGGAGCATCGTCAAGAATATCTCCTGCATCCTTGCCTGCTAATGTACTATCAATTACACCAAAAATTTTATACTTGTTTGAGTAACGGACTAATCCGTTTGCTGTTTTGCCGTCCATTTGGCCAAAATTACCTTCACAGTAAACTATTGCATTGTTGTTTTTTTTCACGAATTTTAATATAGCATAATAAAAAAGGATAGTATAGAGCCTGTCCCAAAAGCACAACCATAGTTGACAAAAGGAATTAAAAGAAAAGAAATCCGTTAAGAGGAGCGAATTTGCTTCCCTTAACGGAAAAACATGCGTTATAATTTAAAAAGACAAATAATTAAAGGAATAACGCATATGAATAGTATTACCTATCAACATGAATTTCGTCCAGTACTTCCCACCGTTTTTGGGGCAAAAGATTATCGG
>JAGLNY010000032.1 GCA_023139255.1 Spirochaetales bacterium | reverse complement strand
ATAATTTTTTCAGCCATAGTGACTCCTATTTATAGCAAATTTTCCGGATTCCTTCGATGATATCATCCACACCTGGAACCACTGCATTTTCCAGTACAAGACTAAACGGGAGAGTACAAGCTTTTGCACCCAATCGTGCAACAGGTGCATCGAGGTAAACAAAGGCTCGTTGGGTAACTTCAGCGGCTATTTCAGCCCCGATTCCCATGGTTCTGTGTGCTTCATGAACAACAAGTGCCCTGCCGGTCTTTTTTACGGATTCGACGATTGTTTCTATATCAAGAGGAAGGATTGTCCTGGGATCAATAACTTCTACATCAATACTCCCTTCAGCCAGTTTTTCTGCAGCTTCGAGTGCTCTCGAAACCATGAGTGATGTTGCAATGACTGTTGCATCCGTTCCTTCACGCATAACCGAAGCCTTTCCAAAAGGAATAGCAAAATTCGGATCATCGGAAACTTCGCCTGATGATGCATAGAGAGCTTTATGCTCAAAAAACATAATTGGATTATTATCCCGTATTGCTGTTCTCAGGAGTCCTGCAGCATCGGCCGGTGTTGAGGGCATGGCAACCTTAAGACCCGGGATATGCGTAAAGAAAGCCTCGACACTTTGTGAATGCGTTCCGGCATTCCCACGGCCAATACCCTGCTGGCCGCGAATGACAAGTGGAAGAGTGGCTTTACCGCCATACATATACCGAATTTTTGCGGCCTGGTTCAGTATCTGATCCATGGCAACATAGGTAAAATCCATATACATCAGCTCAATGATCGGCCGCATTCCCGTTAAAGATGCTCCGACACCTGCCCCGATAAAGCACGCTTCAGATATGGGTGTATTTCGAACACGTTCCTCACCAAATTCTTCGAGAAGACCTCTTGTGCAGCCGAAAATACCACCCTGCCCAGCTATATCCTCTCCCATAACAAATACATTCTCATCACGACTCATTTCCTGCTGAATTACATCACGAATCGCAACTGCATATTTTTTAATACTCATTTAATTCTCCTTTACTCGCAGTAGACATTATCAAGCACGAAAGCTGGATCAGGATCAGAACTGCTTATGGCAAAGTCAGCGGCTGCATCAATCACTTCTACCGCTTTATTGTGCATTACAGTAAGTTCCTGCTGAGTCATGATCTTATTTTCCAGGAAATAGGTCTCGAGCCGTTTGATTGGGCATTTTTTCTTCCAGCTTTCCACATCCTCTTTTGTGCGATAGACTTGAGGATCTCCTATCCAGTGTCCATACCAGCGGTATGTTTTACATTCGATCAGGGATGGTCCCTCTCCTGCTTTTGCACGTTTTATAGCTCTCTTTATTGCTTCATCAATTGAAAATACATCATTTCCATCAACAACTTCACCGGGGATGTCATAGGCTTTTGCCCTGACAGCTATATCCTGAACGGATGTACTTTTACTGACATGTGTTGATATACCAAACTGATTATTCTCACAGACAAAAATTATCGGGAGTTTCCAGACTGATGCAAGATTGAGTGCTTCATGAAAGACTCCCTCATTGGAGGCTCCATCACCGAAAAAAGCAACTGCTACCTGATCTGTTTTACGTAGTTTTGCACTAAGAGCAGCACCCGCCGCGATGGGAAGTCCTGCCCCCACTATGGCATTGGCTCCCAGATTTCCTTTGGTAACATCGGCAATATGCATTGATCCGCCGCGGCCCTGACAGTAGCCGGCCGCTTTCCCCATCAACTCTGCCATTGCCTTATCCGGTTCTGCCCCTTTTGCAATACAGTGCCCGTGACCACGATGGGTACTGGTGATATAATCTTCATCACGCAAATGTGAGCAGACTGTTGCCGCAACGGCTTCCTGCCCGGTACAGAGGTGTACTGATCCACGTAGCTGGTTTTCCTCAAACAGACTAAGAGCCTTGTCCTCAAAGTATCTGATAGTGAGCATTGTCTCATAAATTGATTGTAAACGCTTTTTATCCATTAGTTCCTTCCTTTAGGATCTTGGTCACAATTTTTTCTACAATTTCCACAAGATCCTCTGTACCTTCAGCAATATACACTCCCGCCTCCCGGAGTGCTGTCTCCTTATTTTCCGCGGATCCCTCCCCATCGGGTGCGACAATCGCCCCCGCATGTCCCATGCTGGTATCCTTGGGGGCGTTTTTTCCCGCTATCAAGGCAACAACCGGTTTTGCTATCTCAATTATTCCGGTTTCTTCATCGTTTGAGATAATGCCCATAGATTTTCTTCCCCCCAGGCTTGCCCATATGATACGGGCTTTCCCCATGTTTTTTTTGTTTTATACTCAGTGGAACCCATCCCAGTCTCCTTGTCAGCCATTTCCGCTAGTTCCGCCGCGTTATCAAACACGAATTTCGCAATATCCCGGATCATTGCATCAACAGTTTTCTGGTCAAAAGACTCAAAATAAGCCAAGGCTTTTCTGGCTTTATCGACTAGAGACTTGACATATACTATATCGTTCATATACCACATCCTTATTTGATTCTATGTTTTAAAGGTGCTGCCATTTGATTGTTTACCATATATTTTTGCATTTTACAGACTTTTTTTATTTTATAAAATTACCATACCATGTCTCTGGATTTGAGACTTAACGGATCATAATAGTCATCCAAACGGTCTTAAACAGTCTGACTGAGAAGTAGATCTGGTAAATCCCCAGCATGCTGGGAAGAATTAAGACAGTGTTCAGGGATGTGAAATTACATTTGGGGTTCCTCGAAAAAAACAAATTTATGTATAAATCTCATCAATTACCCATGAAACATCCAATTCATGCAACTTAGCTTTTCTAGGACGTCCGTTTTTATCCCAGTTCATCATCTCATACAATAAATCTATTGCCTGGTTAAGCTCGTTTTCATCTATGACTGCATCTTCCGAATTTTCCTTAGTTAATGTCTCAAACATTCTTTTTGGAAGCATATCATCCTTTCTGCCAAAACCCTCACGAATATTAAATGCTTTTGCTAAATTAACTCTCCTTTCACCAAGTTTCATAATTTCCCATAAACTTGTTTCCCATCCTGTTATCCCGCTTACCATATCAACCAGATGTTTCATACTGAATGCACGAACCGGTGCAAAAGTTAAGACGCAAAGTGTTAATGAATCCATAAAACTAAAATGATTTTGTAAATATACATAGTTTCGAATTTTCTCCGGTGCAAGAGTCTTGGCATTTACCCTCTTGAGCAGCCCAAGGGGTTTAGCCTGATCGACAAATATTTGCGGTGCGAACTCATCAAAATCATTATCATGCTCTACCACAACATGATCACCCCCAATTGGTGAACAGGCATACCCAAGACCAACACCAGTCTTAACTCTGGGATCATGTAGAGCCAACTCCATTCCTTTTGTATGAATCGCATAAGCATTTGAACCTTTTCCAATTTTTTCCGATGCTATTCTGGAACCCTCACCCAGCAATTTTGCAAAGCCGCCTTCTCTATGGGCAATTTTCTCAATCAAATCTATAATCAGCTGCTCATTTCCATATTCAAGAACCAGTCCATCTGTATCCTTTTCTGTTATTAACTGATTTTCAAAACACTCGATAGCAAATGAAATAGTCATTCCTGTCGATATGGTATCCAGAGAATACTTATTACACAGCTCATGGGCTTTTGCCACAAGTTCAATATTAGTTATTCCCAGATTCGATCCAAATGCAGCTATTGTTTCGTACTCAGGACCTCCGTAAAAGGGATCTACATTGTACGGTTCATCAGTTTTTACCACTCTTTTACAGGAAATCTGGCACGCATAACAACGCTCTGTTTTTTGCAGAATTGTTCCAGCCATATACTTTCCGGATAAATTTTCCCCATTTTCTATTGACCCGTACTTGAAATTTTTCGTAGGTAATTCCTCAAACTGAACCTGCTGGCTGATATAATCGGAAGATCCGTATATTTTATTGCTTTTACATGCCGGATTATCAAGATAGTTATCAGCAAACCACTTTGCATGATATTTAACAGTATCTTTATCAAAAATATTTATGGTCTTTTTAGTTCCCTTACACACAACAGCCTTTAAATTCTTACTGCCCATTACAGCGCCGCTGCCGCCTCTTCCATTAGAGTGCCTGCACTCATTGAGAATACACGCATACCTGACAAGATTTTCACCTCCGGTTCCTATGATCAGCATTCTGGCTGTTTTCTCTCCAAGATCATCCCGAATCTGTTCCTGGGCTTCCCCGGAGACCTTTCCCCAATATGACCCGGCATCCTTAATTGATAATTCACCGTCATGTATATAGAGATAGACAGGATTTTTAGCCCTTCCTTTTATAACGACAGCATCAAATCCCGCGAATTTCAGTTCAGGACCCCACCAGCCACCGGCTTCTGAATCAAGAAAGGCATTAGTTAAAGGGGATTTACAGGTTACCGCGTGACGCGAGAACCCGGCCAGGGCGGCACCGGTAACAACACTGGCAGATAAAACCAACACATTCTCAGGACTTAACGGATCCACATTAGCTTTCATTTCCTTAAGCAGATAGTAAGCTCCTAAACAGCCTCCTCCCATGTAGGTTCTATAGAACAACTCATCCGGTGTTTCGATTTCATATGTTTCATCTGTAAGATTTATGTGAAGAATTTTCCCATTATATCCATATGCCATTATTTTCTCCTTAACGCTCAAGTAGAATTTATCGAAAACTTCAAATCCATGTAAGCATGGATCAAGCCAAAGTTTAAAAAATTAATATTTTTTAAACTTGGGTCATCCTCCTGATAAAGGTGGGAAAAGTAGTAATGTATCATTTTGATAAAGAACTGTATCAGGAGTAACTTTTTTCGCATTCACCGCACAAATTGCCTGGATGGAATTAGTTTTTTTATGTATAAGCTCGTTTCTTAAATCATCGCCAAAAATTGGGAACAACTCTTTTACCGCTTCCTCAATAGTCGCCGCTTCAGGAATCTCCAACTGTATCTCTTTTTGTTTGGTTGTAAGGAGAAAGTGTGAAAAAAATCTAACAGTAATGGTAATCATATAGATTCCTCAAATTCCACTCTTGCTAATCCATTAATATTCCGCCATTGACATCCATAATTTCACCTGTAATAAAATCTGATTTATTACTTGCCAGAAAATATATGGCTTCAGCAATTTCTTCCGGCTTCCCTAATCTCTTTAAAGGGATTTTATTTGTTATTGCTTCAATTGATGATTTATCCCACTCACTTGTCATAGAAGTCTCAGTTGGCCCAGGGGCAACACAATTAACATTTATATTATATTTTGCGGCAAATCGGGCAAGTGATATGGTCAGACTAATAACCCCTGCCTTGGATGCGGAATAATGAGGACCAACCATTTCACCTCCGGTCTTTCCGGCATTAGATGCAATATTTATTATTTTCCCTTTTTCCCTCTCAACCATTCCCATAAGCATGTACTTACAGCAAAAAAACATACTTCTCAAGTTAATATCCATTACTGAATCCCACTCTTCGGGAGTTACTCCAAAGACAGGAGTAAGACTGGTTACCCCCGCGCAATTAACAAGGATGTCTACTTTTACAAATTTTTCATGAATATAACGAATCTTATTCTTCAACTCTACTAATTTTGACAAATCAGTTTGAATAAGTTTATAATTGATATTGTTACTAAAACTCTCACGGTCATGCTTATCAAGACCAATAACATACGCCCCATTATCAAGAAAAATTTTTGAGGCGGCATTCCCTATTCCACTTTCAGAACCAGTGATTACAACTATATTATTTTTCAATTTTGCCGCCTTAATGAATTTACTTATCGTGATATGTTAGCATACTATTATGATATGTCAACAATTATGTTGATTTATTATAAAATGGGTGGTATAAAGTTATAAGGTTGAAACAATGAATGATAAATCTGTTTCCGCTTTCGAGCCAATACTAACAGGAGATAAGATTCAACAAATAGTTGAAATGATTGAAAACCGTATTCTCGATGGCAGTCTGCACACAAACGAACTACTCCCCTCGGAAAAAGAACTTTCAAAACAATTCAATGTAAGCAGATATAGTTTACGTGAAGCCTTGCGTGTGGCAGAAACAAAAGGATTAATCGAAATAAAACAAGGAAAACGACCCAGAGTAGCAAAATTATCATCGGAAGCCAGCTCTGTAATTATAGGGCTGCATCTTCTACGGCACAATATTTCTCTTATGGATTTAATTATTGCACGATTGAGTCTTGAATGTAATATTGCCAGCATGGTGGCACCACTGGTTACAAATGAACTTTTAGAAAAACTGGAGATAAACATAAAACAAATTGAATACCACGGAGATGATCTTTCTTATTGCGCCCAAAAAGATGTGGAGTTTCATAATCTGCTGATAAAAGCTAGCAATAATCCTGTTTTTGAAATGATGATGAACCCAATTAGTAATCTTTTAAAAAATTCAAGAATTGCCACTTTGAAATTGACAGGAATTGATCGTGCTCTTAAAGGGCACAGAGAAATTCTGGAAGCCCTAAAATTAAAAAACCCTGAAATAGCAGCACAAGCTATGAAAAACCACCTTGAAATGGCTGAGGATGATGTTAAGATTATTGAAAAAATGCAGCATACAGTACCATAATAGGCTAATTCAGTAAAAGCATACTGACGACCATTCCAAGGAAACTGATCGAAACCCCCGATTAGACACACTCTATCTTCAATCCGCCTTTTTGCCTCTTTCAAATCTACATCTCCCCCCATCCTTGAGGGAGTCATGGCAACACCGAACCCTCATACAGGAGCCCCGGCCCTGATCATCGCCAGGTAGTTATCAATAGGCACATACTCCGGGATAGAGTCACCGTCTATTATTTATCCTGATAGTTCCGTTTGGTATGATTTACACAAAGAAATAGACTGATATCACATGGCAGGCACTGCCAATCAGGACAAAGATGTGGAATATCGCATGATTGAGCTTGATTTTTCTGATCATGTATATAACCGCCCCAACAGTATAGGAGAGCCCTCCTGCCATAAGCCAGAAAAGTCCTTCTGAAGACAAACTGTTGATCAGGGGTTTAATAGCAAATGCAACTACCCATCCCATAAGAACATACATTATAGTTGAAAGTATGTTAAATTTACCGGTAAAGAATAATTTCAGGGTTATTCCGATTAATGCCAGCCCCCAGGCGACACCGAAAACCACCCATCCTACAGTTCCGTTCAGAGTAACAAGGGTAAAAGGAGTGTAGGATCCGGCAATAAGCACATAGATTGATGCGTGGTCCATGATTTTGAGTCTTTTCCTCAATGCCGGTTTTTTGGCGCTATGATAGAGGGTGGACGCAGTATACAGAAGTATTAAGCTTGCCCCGAAAATACTAAAACTGACTATATGCCGCACATTCCCGTTTTGACAAGCCCGTATAACCAGCAGCACTAGTGCAGCAATGCTTGCCATGAGACCGGCAGCGTGAGAAAAAATATTGATTTTTTCTTCAACCGGGGAGTAGAATTTTATTCCTGCATCTTCTTTCATGTTCTTCACACCCTGGGAACTTCCTTCAAAAGTTACTTCTCCTCCAAGCATATCGCAATACCATTCACTGGCTGCTATAACATTACTTGATTTCAAATGTACATGATCTAATAATTCCCATACATCATATCCTTAAAATATATTTACACATGTTGATTTGTGGCTGCATGTCCTTTATCTACTGTTATCAACAATAATATAGGACGGCAAAAACGGTATGTCAATAGAAAGTGTTTTCCAACATAGTATTCGACATATTTGCCCTCTTTCCGGAACAATTTTTCATCCACACCAACTTCCCCTACTCACTTTGCCGGTATAATTATTTGCTTTTATTTGAGTTTGGTTCTTGACAACCGGTACTTTGTATTGTATAGTACCCAATACATAGTACTAACGGGGGGAAGTATGCAGGAGTGGATAAGACAATTTAGAAAGGGATTGCTCGAATTGTGCGTGTTAAATTTGCTTTGCGGTGACGAAAGTTATGGGTATGAGATTGTTCACAAGTTGAAGGATATCGAAGTGCTGTCATTAACCGAAAGTACTCTCTATCCTATTCTCACGCGTCTGGGTAAGGAGAGACATTTACAGGTACGGTCGGTACCGTCCTCTAATGGCCCGCCGAGAAGATATTTTTCGCTGACCATTTCGGGGAAAGTGTATCTGGAAAATTTAAACATTTACTGGGGCAATCTTAAAGATGCAATAGACGGCTTAATAAACAAACAAGCCGGAAAGGAGTAAAACATGTTGAGTAAAGAGACAAAAAAACTGATTAATACCTATTTGAAGTCCGTAAAAAAAAGTATCAGGAATAGAAGTAATGGAGAAAAACTGGAATTATTGCGATCCATGGAAGAGCATATATATGGTGCGCTGGATGCCCGGTTTTCGAAATCCCCGACTCTGGCAGAAGTTCAAAGCGTGCTGGATGAGATGGATCCGCCTGAGTCATTTCAGACTGATGACTCATCTGACTCTTCTTCTCTTGACAGGAAGCTTGGAAAATGGGCCTTGATAGTACTGGTGAGCGGCATATCCATTCCATTGCTTATCCTGCTTATAACGGAATTAGCAGGTGTAACGAGAAATATTACCATCATTGTAATCTTTCTGGGAATTTTTATGACTGTTGTTGCACTAGCCATTGGAATCGCAAGCCGGAGGTCTCCGGCCGGGAAAGCAGCGATCATCGCTTCAGCCATACTGCTTGGATCAATAACAATATTTCTACCGGTTACCAGCATCTTCACCATTGATAATGCATCGACTTCATCGAGAGATTACATTGATCCCGATCACCCGCGAGAGTGAAAATCTGTATTGGGGCATATTAAGTGTTTCCTGTAACAGGATTTAGTCTTTTACCTGAATCACTTTCAAACAATCGACTGGTACAGAAAGAAACTTCCATCATGAGAGTTCAAAGTTAATTCAGGATATATTGCCTGCTAAACAAGAACTCTTTTGAATGGATGCTTATGACCGTTTCCCACTGGTAAAAGCGTAATACCGGATACACGAACCGTTTGCTGAATTTCAGTGGGATCGGTACCTGTCACCAATCGGTGAACTGACCCCTTCCAATTCAAATTTCCCTGGTGTCTCAGGCACCCATATCCAGCAAATCCAGGACTTTAGCTGCTGGTCTCCTGTCTATTCCTCTACAGGGGTAACTGTGAATATGTAAAGCAGGATTGTAGTTGAGCTCGAGAACGACATAGTTACCGCTGTTTGGTTTTGTTTTTATGTTATTAATTATGATATCTACACCGCTTATCTTCGCACCGACAGCTTTCGTTGCATCTACAGCCAGTTTTTTATATGCATTAATTACATCATCTGTATAATCAATACTGTCCCCGCCTGTACTGATATTGGAATTCTTTCTTACATAAACAATTTCATCTAAAGCTGGAATACAATCTACGGATTTATTCTGTTTTTCCAGAAATGTCTTCTCTACTTCTGTAAGCTCTATTTTTTCCAAAGGAGTTTTATATCCTTTCCCCCTTACAGGATCACTATTTTTCTCTGCAACAAGTTCTTTAATGGATTTCTTCCCATCCCCTTTTACATTTGCCGGGATTCTGTGAAGGATTGCTGCAACTTCATCACCAATTACCAAAAACCTATACTCTTTACCCTCAACAAATTCTTCAACAATTATTGTACTGCCAAATGAAAAAGCCTTGATTAAGGCATTCTTATATTCATCAAACAAGAATCCTTTTTTTAATATCGTTATCCCCTTCCCAAAATTGGTTGTATTCGGTTTTATCACAATATCCACTTCTGAAAAGTTATGAAAACCTGAAACAGCATCCTCGATCCTGGAAAAATCCTTCCCCTTTGGAACTTTTATGCCGTATTCAGAAAGAACTTTCTTTGTGACAACTTTATTTCCCATAATCCTTGATGAGATATATGTATCTGCTGAGGTTCTTGTTGCTTGTTGAATATACTCAATCTTTTTCCCTTTCTGAAGTCTGACAAAATTTGTTTCTTCATCAAGAATATCAATCTTAATTCCTCTATTCAGGGCTTCTTTTATTATTAATTGGGTTGAAAGTTCCATATCTTCATACACATATGCGTGAGGGTTCATTTATCCCCTCCAGGAGATGTTGATTTGCCTTTCTCAGTCCAAACTCAAGAAAACTTTCCCTATTTTCATTCATTTCATTAACTATTCTTGCTGATGGAAGGAGTTCCGGATTCCTCAACTTTTCCTGTTCTATTTTTATACTTTCTCTGTAAGTGCCGCTTTCGTTTCTGCTTTGGTTTCCATTTTTATCCATCACCATACCAATCTCATACATCTTATACAAAATCTCTTCTGCCCAATCCTTAAGTTTCACTTCTCCTTCAATTAAATGATGGAGACCCAGGTCAGGTTTTCTGCCTGAAAGAGCTGTAAGATGATCATTAGCATTAATTATCATTTTCTCTGAATCAGAAATGGGAGGACTCTTTTCAAATAAACAGTACAGCATAAAAATCTCTACAAACTGAAGCTGCGAAAGTTCTATTCCTGTATGTTCAAAAGGATTCAGGTCGAAAGTACGCAGCTCAAGATACTCTACTCCCTTATTTTTTAAGGCTTGGAGGTTTGATTCCCCGAAGGTCGATACTCGTTTAAACCGCACCGGTGCATAAAACTCTTTTTCATTCTGTAGAATATTGTCATTCAGTTGAATCTGTTTACCGTTTCGATAGACCCCAAGTTTTGAAAAATTGGGATCTTTCACAAGTAATAATTTTTCAATATCACTTATATATTGTCCCAGAGAATTAAATGAGACAGGAATATTCTCCTGCTTGGGTATCGCATAGCCAAACCGACTCATTCTCAACGTAGTAATATATTTTTTATAAGCTTCAATCTGGTCAATATCAGTCTGTTTAAAACTTTTATCCGCAACAGGTGATGCACCAAAAAGATAGAGAAGCAGCCATCTGTACCGTAAAAAATTTCTTGCAATTTTTGCATATGAGCTATTTATAAAATGTTTCCTGCTTTGTGCTGTCAGTGTTTTTTTATAGAGAAAATCCCAAAAACTATCGCTTAAGGAAAAATTGTAGTGTATACCGGATATCATCTGCATTCTTTTGCCGTAACGAAAAGATAATCCCTCCCTATACATCTCTTTTTCCAGACCTTCCTTTGAATTATTAAATTTTGCAAGTGGAATAATATGGTCCTCCGGTAATTTTGCAGGCATACTTAAAGGCCATAAAAGTTCATTACCTATTCCGGCTGCTGCAAGGTTCTGAATTTCCGTTAATGATTCATATACTTTCTCTGTTTTCAGCAATGGAGGGGTGATTAATTCCATCTGACTTTCAGAAAAATCGGTTGTTATCATTGTGTTTTTTGTTTTATCACCAAATATAGGAGGGTGCGGTGTCAGTGCAAGATCACCTGTTGAGGTTACCCTAAGTGTTTCTTTTTCAAGTCCAATAATTGTTTTGGAAAGATATTCACAATTTTTTGAAAACAATTTTAACATTTTGAAATAATCCCATTTCATTAGTGATCCTCTTTATTAATACATCCATAGTTTGCAAACCGTCGTACTATCACAACAAAAAAACTAAATAAAATCCCTTATTTCTTTAAGGGCATCTCTATTAACTTTACATGAAATATTTTTCCCATGCCTTTCACAAATAATCAAATCTGCATTTGCAAGTTCTTTTATATGGTGTGAAATGGTAGACCGGGAAATGTTCATACAATTACAGGCTGCTGTAAAAGTTTTTTCAACAGATACACAACAACCGGGCTCTTCAAGATTGATATGCCCTTTGCTTCCATAAATCATTTTAAAAATTTTTAGCCGCTGTTCATTTGATAGAGCTTTAAACATTTTCGACAACTTCGATAGTTCCATAACTATAGAATAATGCAACTTGCCAAAAAAATCAAGAATAATTTTTATCATTTAGTCACTTAGGGGATTCAGGGTGATGGCAGGAGACCCGGGTTGATTACAGGGCTCAGTTTAGCGGAAATGCTGACTTGTGAGGGAGTGTTGAAGTTGCTTGAGTTGCAAAAATAGGCAGTACGCTCATTTCTTGAGAAAAATGAATAGTACAGCAGGGAAAGTCTATAATTTCAATCTTCTATAAACACAGTTTTCTTTACTGGTTTGGGAGCTTTCACTACCATAAACCGTAATGGGCTGCTGCTTTCGTTATACCAGCAATGTACGATGTCTTTCGGACTTTCAACAAGCGTATCAATTGTGACTTCCAGTTTCTCGTCACCAATTTCCACTATCCCGGTTCCTTGAAGCACATAAAACACCACATCAACCGGAGTAATATGACGTTTCAATGATTGTCCGGGTTCTAATGTAATGACCGTGATCATAGCATTGTTTGTAGTGTATAGATTTCTAGCATCAACACCATGTGCATTATTCATAATTTCGACTTCAGACAGCTTTTTAATAATCATAATTTTCTCCTTATTTCTCCTGTTGCATAATGATTTGGGTCACTGACTTTCATGCAATCAAACGAGCTGAGAATCCAGTGCATCCATTTGCATCCGGTTCAAAATCACTCCAATACAGTAAGTATACTACTCAAATCATCTGAAGCATAGTCCTGTTTGATCGAATCATCGATAGTTCATTCCTTCCGATAAATCTACATCACACCAGATAACTTCAGATAGCGACTTAAATGAGCTGTAATGCGTACTATTCATTGATTGATCCTCACTATTTGAGCTGCACCCCGTTTCACAGTAATCTTTCACATTGAAAGCATGCGGAGGGCATGACCAATTCTTGCCATATCTGGGGCAGTGCTTGCAGTATCCGGTTACTTCTTCTGGTTTGTAATATCTTTTTAAATATTCTATCGGGACTATGTGAATGACCCAGTCCAGTGGTCTTTTTATAATCATCTTTTTAAACACCTAAGTAAAATATACCCAACTAAAGGGTATAACAATAATGTAAAGTAGAATAGGGTTTCTCTATGAGTTAACATGTGGCTCAATTTGCCGTTTTCCCGCACAAACGATATAGTTGGTCAAGGATTATCAAAAAGTACACTTATGCTTTCACGATTGTGAATTCGTCTAATTGCTTCACCAAATAGAGGCGCAACTGATACTACCTTGATCTTTGACCCGAGAATTACCGGCTGCGTTTCCACGGAGTTTGTCACAAGCACTGTTTTGATCGGACTGCATTCGATCCTCTCCATTGCTTCTTCAGAAAAGACTCCATGGGTCACCACAACATGGACGGCAAGTGCCCCTTGTTCGACAAGTTTATCTGCAATACTACATAGGGTGCCACCGGAAATCGTGAAATCATCCACAACAAGTGCTGTTTTACCTTCGACATCTCCAATTATTTCCAGCACCCTGGCTTTTTCATCATGTGCAGTCCGTTCTTTATCGCCGATAGCCAAAGAGCAATGAAAAGCTGCAGCATACTGGTGTGCTTTCTTGATAAAACCCGCATCAGGTGAGACCACTATAAGATTTGTTAGCTGCATTTGTCGTACAGTTTTGCAAAAAACGGGACGTGCATAGAGATCGTCTACTGGAATCCTGAAAAACCCTTGTATCTGTGCCGCATGGAGATCCAGTGTAACTACACGATCCGCCCCTGCAGCCTGAATCGCATCTGCGCATACTCTTGCCCTGATCGATACACGGGGCTCGTCTTTTTTGTCACCTTTGGCATAGCTGAAGTATGGGATAATGGCGGTAACAGACTCCGCACTAGCTCGTTTAAAAGCATCAATCCAAAATAGAAGCTCCATGAAGTTGTCATTGGCAGGAAACCCGGTAGATTGAATAATATATACATGCCGCCCTCGTACATTCTCATTAATTCGGACAAACAAGTTGCCTTCAGAAAAACGTATCACTTCACTTTTCCCCTGCGGAACGTCCAAATAGTCACAGATACCCTGCGTCAAACCAGGACTGCCGCTCCCTCCAAAAATTAAAATTTTATCTTCCTTCATAACTGTACTCCTTCCCACCAGCAAGAGGTTCCTTCACAATTTTTGCACATAATTCAATATAATCATCTACAGCTTCTTCGAAAGAGCGTCTTAACTCCTTAACACTCACTCCTTCAAAAGTGACCAGATCATCTATTCCTTCAATCTTTCCATAAAATAGTTCATCTTCTGTACTAAAATGAACTGTGCCTATAAAATCTTCATATATCAATTTATCCTTTTTCATTTTCCCTCCAAAAATCCTTGGGATTTGAGTTCATCTATAATTATAGAATTAGGCCATTTACTTTTATAGAAGGTTTAAGCAGTTTGGATAGATCAGCCTTTCATTCTTTCATAGTACTCTTCTGTATCAGAAGGAAAAGGAATAACATGTAAATCCTTCTGCTCAGATGCCCATAAATCGAGCTTTGTCTGCATATTTAGCCAACTTTCCGGGGAAGTATTTGTGGCTTTGGAAATTCTTACTGCCATATCTGGGCTCAACGACGCTTTTTCATTAATAAGTTCTGAAAGTGCTTTCCGCGATACTCCCAGATCATATGAGGCTTTTGTAACTGTAAGTCCTAATGGAATTAAGACTTCTTCTTTTAAGAGAACACCAGGATGTACCGGTTTTCTATTTGTCATCATATCTGACTCCTAATGATAATCCCTATAATCAACAATGAATGCGTCTCCATCTTTAAAAAAGAAAGTGACTCCCCAATTCCCATTAACCCAAACGGACCAAGTATTCTTTTCTTTACCTGTTAATCTATGCAACTTAAATCCAGGCAAATTCATATCTTTAACTGATGGGGATGCATCTAGACGATCCAATATTCTGGCTAGTTTACTTGCATGTTCAGGAATAATTCCTTTTTTGTTTCCAGAAATATAAAATGTTTCGAGTCCTTTATGTTTAAAGGAATTAATCATATGCATAATGTAACCTGTTACGTTGCAAGTGTCAATTGCTCATAATCTCAAATATTATACAATGAATACATATTAGGACAAAAACCCATTGTCCCATATCTTAGTAAATTTACTCACAACGCTTTCCCCAATATTTCATGGCTTTATAACGACTAAACCGGGTTATCCCATTCTTAACCTTGAGTATTCTATTATTGGAGATGGCCACTCTGTGGGTATATCTCCCAAGGTATGCAAACACTCCATTCGTCCCTTTGAAGGGCTTTTTGCAATAAACACACCAATCCTTTGCATAGCAAGTTGTCATAAGATTGTTGAAGGTCTGATGTGATACTTTATTCCCGTTCTTCCCCCGGTATATGACTGAACCGTTATCGTAGAGCTTGATCAGTTCTGAAAGGAACTTGCCGCGGAAAAGTCTGGACAGAACCTTTACCGGAAGAAAGAACTTCTTACCGGCAGATTTCCACTTGTCCTCAGGAATCATCCCCCCTCCGGTGATGACCATATGAACATGAGGATGAAACGACAGATTCTGTCCCCATGTGTGGAGGATACTCGTGAAGCCGGGAACAATTCCAAGATAGTTTGGGTCGGATGCAAGTTCCCTGATGGTATCAGCAGTTGTTTTAAATAAAATTCTGTACAATGTGGCAGGATTCTGCATCACTATCTGGTTCAGTTCTGAGGGGATAGTAAACACTGCGTGGAAGTGCCGGACATCAAGGATGTCCTCGCACCTTTTCCCTATCCATTGCTCTTTCTTGAGCGTTTGGCACTTGGGACAGTGGCGGTTCCTGCAGGAGTTATAGGAATTGCGTTCATAGCCGCAGTCCGGGCAAAAGTCCACATGCCCTCCCAATGCGGTCCTGCATTCCATAATTGCCTTTGCTTGTCGATGTGTCATGTAAACACTCCTTATGAATGGTTTTAGTACCTATGGCACTCAAAGACCATGATAAAGGAGTGTATAAAAGATTTCCAAATGGTTATTTTATTAATAGGGCAGAAAAACCGGATCCACCGCGTAGCGGTTTAGTTCAATTCTTATTATGTATACTCTTTAATTATTCAGTTCATCTCG
>JAGLNY010000319.1 GCA_023139255.1 Spirochaetales bacterium | reverse complement strand
ACTTGTTTTTGTACACGGAACCATATTGATTTCCTCTAATACCGCCGGATTTTTAACCGGTAATGGCAAATTTTCTCTAATGGGAAAGCACATGAACAATAAAAACAGACGTCGGGGAAAACTCGTCTCTGCACTTCTTGCAGAAAATCCCATTTATACTGAAATTCTCACTAACCCAAACCTTAGCATGCAGGAAAGCATACAAAAAATCCGTGAACGCGTAATAGCTCAATTCCAGGAACATCCCAAAGCATACGCCTATTATACCGGCGAGGAACATGGGGAGAAAGCTTTCTTCAAACTTTCATGGCGCGATTTTGCGTTTATAAGAATCCTGGATTATCTTGAACATGAAGGAGAGGAGTTCCCTGACCCAAATAGAAACGGAGAGCTTGTTACATCACGTCCTATATATTTATTCAGGGAAGCGGCACTGGGAAACGATATTCCCGGTTCAGATGATATTCTGGAAGATTTGTTCCATTTACTGCGGCAAATCAACGGTACTGACCGGCCATCCCTGCCCAGCAGGAACGAGGTCATGAAATGGATGGGCAAACATCCTTCAGGGCTTGATGAGAAAATTATTGTCAGGCGCGAAAAAAATCGCGATCGGATAATCGAGCTTCTTATCCAGCGTCTTCGGAAGAAAAGCAAAAAAACGGAGCCCTGCGATATTCAACATACCAGATTTTATGTCAGTCAGGATATGAGTGATGAGACCATCAGGGTGAAAATTGAGCGATGGTGGAAGAATGATCTGTTTCATCTGCAGAATGCAGTCAGTACCCCGGAGGATCTGCAGATTTATCTGGGCAACAGCCTCTCAAAAGAGACAATGCAAATTATGAAACGGGCAGAAAGTAAAGGAATCCCTTTTTTCGTGACTCCTTATTTCCTCTCACTCATTGATACGATACCAAAAGATCAAGCAGAATTTGCGGATCTGGTAATGCGTGATTACGTTCTCTATTCCGATGAACTGGTTACTGAGTTCGGTAAAATCAAGGCATGGGAAAAAGAGGACATTGTTGAGCCGGGCAAACCCAATGAGGCAGGATGGATTCTCCCATCAAATAATATACATCGCAGATACCCGAATGTTGCTATATTTATCCCGTCTACTATGGGAAGAGCTTGCGGGGGATTATGCGCTTATTGCCAGAGAATGTATGATTTTCAGAACGGCAGACTCAATTTCAACCTTGAGAAATTACGTCCTAACGCAAATTGGGATACACAGCTGAAAGAACTGATGGACTACTTTGAAAACGATTCCCAGCTCCAGGATATCCTGATTACCGGTGGTGATGCCATGATGAGTTCGGTATCATCCCTTGAAAAAATTCTTGATGCTGTATATGCAATGGCTAAAAGGAAAAAAAGGGCAAATACACACAGAAAAGACGGGGAGAAATATGCAGAAATTATGCGGGTTCGGCTGGGAACGAAAATCCCTATATACCTGCCGCAGAGAATCAAGCAGAAACGTGTGTCAGTCCTGAAAAAATTCAAGGAGAAAGCTTCAAGAATCGGTATTCGCCAGTTCATTATCCAAACTCACTTCTCAACTGCTATGGAAGTTACCCCGGAAGCTGCTAAAGCAGTGGGAAAA
>JAGLNY010000318.1 GCA_023139255.1 Spirochaetales bacterium | reverse complement strand
AATAATTTTTCTGTACAACTGGTGAACATCATAGTAAAATGTATAATCTGAAAAATAAAGGAGATTCTTGATGGAAAAAATGTTTAAATTAAAAGAACACAACACGACTGTCAAAATTGAGGTTTTAGCTGGTCTCACGACCTTTCTGACGATGGCATATATCCTTATCGTCAATCCGCTGATACTTCAAGATGCAGGCATGGATTTTGGGGCAGTATTTACTGCTACAACCCTATCAGCAGCAATTGCAACTCTGGTAATGGCATTTGCAGCAAACCTGCCATTTGCACTTGCACCGGGTATGGGGTTGAACGCTTTCTTTGCCTATACTGTTGTGTTGGGAATGGGGTATTCATGGCAGTTTGCGTTGACTGCAGTATTTCTCGAAGGTATTATTTTTATTATCCTGACTATTTTCAACATCAGGGAAGCGATAGTAAAAAGTATACCATCCAATATTAAAAAGGCTATTTCTGTTGGTATTGGTTTATTTATAGCCTTTATCGGATTCCAGAATGCCGGTATAATTACCGGAGGAGTTACTCTTGTTGAACTAGGTGATATAACGTCAGGAACAGCACTTTTAGCTATTATCGGTCTCGTTATTACCGGAGTTCTTCTTGCATTTAAAGTACGGGGGGCTCTCTTGATTGGTATTATCGCCACTACACTTATTGGTATCCCCTTCGGTGCTACCAGTGCCCCGCAAGGCAGCTGGCTCCCGCCGTCTCTGGCACCGGTATTTTTCAAGTTTGATTTCTCACAAGTTTTTACTCTTGATATGCTGATTGTCCTGTTTACTTTTCTTTTCGTCGATATGTTTGATACCGTTGGAACATTGATCGGTGTTTCCACAAAAGCAAAAATAATTGATAAAGACGGGAATATCCCTCATGTAAAACAAGCTCTACTTGCTGATGCTATAGGAACCACAGTAGGAGCAGTTCTTGGGACAAGTACTGTAACAACATATGTTGAGAGTTCTGCAGGTGTTGCGGAAGGCGGAAAAACCGGTCTTACTGCATTCAGTACAGCAGTTCTTTTTATTGTTGCGCTTTTTCTCTCTCCGCTCTTTCTGTCTGTTCCTGGTGCGGCAACTGCACCGGCATTAATACTTGTTGGACTTTTTATGATGACACCTGTTAAAGATATCGATTTCAGCGATTATACTGAATCCATACCTGCATTCCTTACACTGATTGTTATGCCGCTCTCATACAGTATTGCCAATGGTATTATGGTTGGTATGCTCTCATGGATAGTACTTAAGATATGTACAGGAAAAGTTAAGGCTATCAATATTATGACTATTATTGTAGGAGTACTTTTTCTGCTGAAATTAATTGTCGGGTAACTGAATCAATGGTTAAAATCTTCGATTTTTACCATTGATTTTGAAGTTACCTAATTGGTAACTTCTTACTAATAAGAAGCTCTTTCAGAATTGTGAGAAAAATATTTTTCTCCAATTTTAGAAAGAGCCTTCTTTTTTTAAAGATCAAGAGGTATGATTTTTTCCATTTCCTGGATTACATCCTGCGTATACTCACCAAAGTCAAACAAAGGGATTAGCTTTTTGTACAGGGGCTTTAGAAACCGTCTGAGGCGATCCTGATCCTTCTCCATAGCTGTCTTCCCATGGCGAATTAAAACAGTTACAGCAGCAGGAGAATAATAGTCACCAACATCAACAAACCCAAATTTTTTATATAATTTAATGTTTTTTACATCATCCTTAAAAATATCTATCACAATTTTCTCTACCCCGATTGCCCTTGCTAAAAGAAAAACAAGCATAACAAGACCAATTGAAACTGTTGTATTCCTCATTTCCGGGAGAACAGCAAGCCTGATTATTTCAGCACTGTTCTTCTTGCCAAGCAACTCCTCTACATTAAAATACTCAGATACCGGCAGCGGCCAGAATTTTGATGACGGCAGCAGTGATACTGTACCAACCGGGTGAATCCCACGATAGGCAAGAATGTGCATTGCTTCCTCATCAAACGGACGGTGGATTGATTCCTCTATATACCCCTTTTCCCCTATCAGTACCTTTCTCTGAAGAAAGAAAACATCATTCAGACCTGAATCATCATTTGTGATCATTTTAAAACGAATGGCGGTTCTACCGGCCTCTGTTATAGGAAAAATAACGGTAAACGCTGAACCTTCTCCAACGGTACTCCTTACACGCAGCCTCCCCGACATTTTTTCAACCAGACTGTAACAATTTGATAATCCCAACCCTGTACCTGTACCGGGTGGTTTTGTAGTAAAAAATGGTGTAAAAATCTGATTCAGGTTTTCAGAGGGTATTCCACATCCTGTATCCTCAACTGTTATATAAACAGAACCATTCTCTTCGTTACAGGAAAGTATCAAGTCACCGTTACCATCCATTGCCTGTATCGCATTTACTATCAGGTTTAGGAATAACTGCTGAAGCTCGCTCTCATTTGCCTTAACATGCGGCAGTGCATGATAATTCCTGGATACATTTATCTCATGAGAATCGATCCCCCTGATTGCCAGACGCAAAGAGAATTCCAGAATCCTGACCAGATCTACTTCCTGCAGCTGTTTCTCCTCTTTTCTCGTATAAACAGATAACTCTTTTATAACATCGGCTGCATTCATGGAGTAAGAAAGTATATCCTCAGCATATTCCTTGATTGGTGAATCATCCAGTACTTCTGATAAAATTATCTCTGCAGTTCCTGCAATACCTGCAAGCGGATTGTTTAGTTCGTGTGCAATTCCGGCAGCCAGGGTACCTATACCTGCCATTTTCTCAGTTCGTATAAGATCATCCTGCAATCGTTTCTGTTCAGTAATATCCTTAATAATCTCAATGAATACCAGCTTCTGATTTTGTGGTACAAGCACATTGTTGAACTGAAAGGAGTAGATCGCATTATTCACTTCAGCCTCAGATTCTGTCATGCCTCCACCGTGAATACAATCGAGTGATTTACAATAGGTACAGGGACGGGTTCTGTTAAAAAAGACTCTATAACATTTTTTTCCGATCAGTTTTTCACGAACTTTTCCAAAAAACATGGTTGCTGCATTATTAACTTCTATTATTGTATAATCCACATCAGTCATCGCTATCGGTGAAGCAATACCATTAAAGATAGCTTCCAATTTACTATTACTGAGATAGAGTTCATCACCCTGGGCACGTATCTGCTCAAATGAGAGAGCATTTTTCAAGGATAGTGAACATTGAGCCGCAAGAATTTCGAGTGCGTCTGTCTCATACTTGGTTATAATGTTCTTATTTTCCGGAAAACTGCAGATGACATACCCGGAAATCTGTTTTCTGTAAACAAGTGGAATTACTATATCAGCAAGTGGAAGCTGATCGCTGATCTTGAAAGCTTCCTCTCTATGTTCAGAATATATAAGGGAACTGGCATCTTTTTCTTTTAACTGCTCAATCTCATTCTGCAGCCTGTCAATAAAATCAATTGAAACAGTATCACCAATCTTGATTTCTGTTGGACAGTTATTGTTGGCAAGGAGAATAAAACCGCTGTTCTCTTCCTTGATATTTTCAACCAGGAACACAGCCCAATCAGCCTTTAACCCGTTTTTTAAACTTGCAACAACCTCACCCCCCAACTCATTCAAGTCAATTACCGTCGTTAGTTTCCGGCTGAGCTGCCTGATAATTGCCTGATAAGGATGCCTTTTGGGGATTATAACTTTATCAACTATATAGAACATGAGATTACGCAACGGGGAAATAATCAGGGCTGTTGCAAATCCGAGAATAGTGGAAACCGGAAGTATATCGTAAGGAGCAAAATCCGGGTTGAAAATATGTATAAAAAGGATAATAAGGTAATAAATGAATGTTGCAGCTATTGAAAGTATAACCACAAGTATTACCTGAAGGGCAACTTTCGAGTAATTTACAAGTTTATATTTATAGATTGTATAAAAGAGGAGTATTGCATTTATCCCGGCTGCAAGAATATCAAAAGGATATTTCCCAAGGGTAGGTACCAGATTTAACAGTATTCCTATGAGCATAATAACCGTTCCCATAAGAGGAAGGAAAAGGTTTTTCCTGACTTTTGAACTTCTGTTTTTTCTGCTCTCATATGCCATGAGCAGAAGTGTACAAATTAAATAGACATAAAGTATGGAATATGCAACAATCGCTCCCTGTCCAAGCTCATAAAAGAATTGTCCATCCAGGGTAAACCCCGCATCGGAGACAATAGTCCCGCTAAAATTAAAGTACATTAACAAAGCAATCAGCGTATAACTGAGTTTAACAAAAATTCTGTAATTCCTTTTATGAAGCCCTATAATATCGACGACAGAATGGATAAGGGTAAACGGAACTGACAGCATCCCGACAAGCATAAACTTGTTCCAGATAAGCGGGGTAAGGATCGGACTATTCAGATGCATCATAAAAGAACCGAAACTCCAGATGGTCATGGCTATTACATAAAACTGGAACGGCCAGTAAAATCGAACCTTACTGTATTGAAGAAAGCCGAATAATGCAAAAAAAACATATAAAATGAAAGCCATTGCAGGAATAATGGTAGAAACATCAAAAATCATAGTATATCCTTATGTCTGTATTCATAAAACCGATTTTCACTATAATACAGGAAAAACATGAATTTAGGCAATCTAATTTTTCTATCTATTACAGGATATATCATATTACTCATACATGACCTCTCCCAAATGTTTAAAAACAGGATTATCACCCTGATATCCCTTATAAGTTATCCTATAATACTTCTCCCGTATATACTTATATTCATTCTGTATGTACCTGATTATAAGGTTCCCATAGTACTTATAATTCTGCATTATGTACTGATTTCCACACTCTCTATTCTATTAGTATATTCTGTTCTGCTTGAAATACCATTTAAAACGAGAAACAATAAACAACCTTCAGACATAAAAACCAGATCTGTCTACAAAGAAGGAACATATAGTTTTTCCCGCCACCCCGGCTTTATCTGGATGACTCTGCTTAATGCCGTAATTTACTCAATTTTCTTACATAGGGATATTCTTATACTAACAGCACTATTGACCTTATGCAATCTAGCACTTATCATCCTTGAAGACTTGTTTATCTTCCCAAATATTTTCCATGATTATAAACAATTCAAACAGGAAGTACCTTTTATTTGTAAGATACCGTTTAAGAAAAAAATCATAGGTGGAGAGTAGTATATGTCATACCATATAACCGTGACAGATGATGATATTGCTATCAGGAAAATACTTCAGATAATACTTAAAAAAGAAGGATTTAGTGTCTCTATCTGTGATAGCGGAAACAGCCTCCTGGATCATTTAAAAGACAAATCATCCGTGATTGACTGTATTATTCTTGATATTAAGATGCCTGGAATTTCCGGACTGGAGCTTCTGGGGATCCTCAAAACAAAATATCCTCTTATTCCGGTTATTATGCTTACTGCATTCACAGATCTGGATACCGGGATGAAAGCAATAAGAAAAGGGGCTGAAGATTATCTTTCAAAACCTGTCAGGAGAAGCGAACTTGTCAGTAGAATTGATGATGTAATCAAAAAATCAAAAAAGAAATATGCAGAGAAAGAAAAACAGCAAAATAAAAGTAAGCAGCAGCAATTTCTGGAAGATCAGCTAAATGAAGCCCACAACACCATAATGCGGACAACCATGGCTACAATAAAAGCATTTTCAGAAACAATTGAGCAGAAAGATCCCTACACTAAAGGGCATTGCACCCGCGTATTTGAAACAGCGCTTCTTTTGGGAAAAAAAATCAATTTAACAGAATCTGATCTGACAATTCTTGAGGGCGGATGCCTTCTGCATGATATAGGGAAAATAGGAATACCGGAAAACATCTTAAATAAGCCGGGTAAATTAACTCATAGTGAGTATAGTATTATCAAATCACACCCTGAAGCGGGTGAAAAGATTTTGAAGTACATAGATATGTTTACTCCATATACATCAATAGTCCGCAATCATCATGAACGTTTTGACGGGGCAGGATATCCGGATGGTTTATCGGGCAGCAGAATTCCCTTATTAGTACGGATAGTTACACTGGCTGATGCATTTGATGCCATGACCAGTGACAGGTCGTACAGAAAAAGTCTTACTCTCGATAATGCCCTTCTTGAGATAGTGCATAATAAAGGCAAGCAATTCGATCCTGAATTAGTGAATGTGTTTATTAATAGTAAATTCTATGAAAAAAAATAAACATCTGCTATTTGATTGGTTAAAAA
>JAGLNY010000317.1 GCA_023139255.1 Spirochaetales bacterium | reverse complement strand
CGAAACAGGTATTTGAGGCAGAAGGATATACAACACCAGCCACATGGGAAGAGATGATTGACTTGATGGATCAAATGAAAGCTGACGGCTACGTACCCTGGTCAGTCGGAATAGAGAGCGGTGCGGCAACAGGCTGGCCGGCAACAGACTGGATGGAAGATATAATGTTGAGAACAGCCGGTCCTGAGGTTTATGATAAGTGGGTAAATCATGAAATACCATTTAATGACCCGGTAGTTCATAAAGCAGCAGAATACCTGATGGATATATGGGGAAATCCTGAATATACTTTTGGTGGACCTGCTGCAGTAGCAACAACATTTTTTGGTGATGCCGTAAAACCGCTCTTTGAGGAAAATCCAAAAACACTTCTGCACAGGCAGGGGAATTTCATTATTGGGTTCATGCAGGAAGATGTTCAGGCTAATGTTGAAGAACTTGTTGGAGTATTTGCACTTCCCTCAATTAATCCCCAATGGGGTACCCCGGTACTTGGTGGTGGAGATCAGTTTGTAAAGTTTGACGATCGTCAGGATATTACTGATTTTCTAGCCTATCTTACCACCTGGGAATCCTGTTCATCATGGGCAGCAGCCGGTGGTGCACTTTTTCCGCATCAGGATCAGGATTTTGATGATTACGGAGTAAAGATTGAAGCGGATCTGGCAAAGATACTGGTTAATGCTGAAGTTTTTCGGTTTGATGCATCAGATCTTATGCCCGCTGAAGTTGGAGCAGGCAGCTTCTGGACAGGAATGGCTGATCTGGTAACAGGCGTATCTATAGACGAAGTGCTTGATCAGATTGAGAAAAGCTGGCCTTAATAATTGATTAGAATGGATGTTCCCGCATAGTGTGATAAAGGGAGCATCTGCTGAATAGAAGAAGCCAGCCTTAAGACTGGCTTCTTTTGTAGGTGCGTCCGGATGGGCACACTCGCTTTGAGCGGCTGTAGAACGGAAATTTGCCGTGAAAATGGAGGCCTGATCAATGTTTGAAAATGCTTTAAAGGAAGGTCAGCTAAATCCTCTGCAAAAAACATTAATAGGAATACTACGGGCGGTTGTAGCTGTATTTATCCCGTTAACTGCATTTGCCGGTTTATATGGAGGATTTGTATTTCTGCGGGATAGTGGTGCCCCTCAGTTGATTATAACAGCTGTAGCAATTGTCTGGGGAGTTGGCGGGGTTGCGGCCCTATATTTAATAGGTAACTACCTGATTCATCTGTTGCCAGTAGATTGGGGAAAAAAGCTTACTCCTTTCCTGTTTATAGGACCGGCAATAACAATTCTCACTTGGTACTTATTCCTTCCGACATTCAGAAGTTTTTATCTGAGTTTTTTCGGTAAATTCTCAAGGGATTTTGTAGGCCTGAAAAATTATATTTACGTATTTACTGACAGGACAATGCTCACCGCCTTTCGTAATAATCTGTATTGGCTGGTATTTGGAACGGGACTTTGTGTGCTGATTGGGCTTTTGATAGCCTTGCTGGCCGATCGGGTAAAATTTGAGAAAATTGCCAAATCTCTGGTTTTTTTGCCAATGGCTATATCATTTGTCGGAGCCGGGGTTATATGGAAATTTATGTATTCCTATAAACCTGAAGGAACTGTACAAATTGGATTACTGAATGCTGTATCGACAGCACTGGGCGGTGACCCGGTTGCCTGGTTAACTATCAGGCCGGGGAATACTTTTTTTCTGATCGCTATCCTGGTATGGCTGCAGACAGGATTTGCTATGGTTATACTTTCAGCAGCGATAAAACAGGTTCCGTCATCACTACTTGAGGCGGCCAGAATTGACGGCGCTAAGGAGTTTAGAATTGTTTTTCAGATAATTATACCCTATATCAAGTCAACACTCGTCACAGTCAGCACCACAATTCTACTTTTGACCTTAAAAGTATTTGATATTGTATTTGCTATGACAAATGGGTTGTTTGGTACCGAGGTGCTCGCGAGTCAACAGTACAAACAAATGTTCAAATTTCTGCACTACGGAAGAGGGTCGGCTATATCAATTATTATCCTTATCGCCGTAACTCCGGTTATTTGGTACAACCTGAGACAGTTTGGGAAAAGGGAGGTGTTCTAATGGCATCACCTGAGTTTAGCCGCACAAAAAAAAGACAAAAATGGGTGGTCAGCATCATCCTGATAATAATTTGTATTCTCTGGACAATACCAACCCTTGGTGTATTTGTAACATCATTCAGAGAAAGGGATGAAGTATCCAGAAGCGGATGGTGGACTGCAGGCAGTAATATTTCGACAATGACATTGGAAAATTACCAGCAGGTTTTAGGAGGGAAACCCTTCTCCTATGTCACTGCTGAAGGTGTAAAGGTAACTGAGCGGAGTGATAATATGCTGGGTGCATTTCTCAACAGCTTAACGGTTACGATCCCATCAGTAGTAATACCCATACTCATAGCAGCTTTTGCTGCATATGGTTTTGCCTGGCTGGATTTTCCAGGCAGGAAAGTGTTATTTGTTGCAATTGTTGCGATTCTGGTTGTACCTCTACAGATTTCTTTGATACCGATTCTCCGGGATTACCAAAAAATAGGACTGAACGGAACTTTTCTCGGTATTTGGCTGGCTCATACAGGATTTGGTTTACCCCTTGCTACATACCTTCTTTTTAACTATATCAGCACGATTCCCCGCAGTACATTGGAATCTGCTTTTATAGACGGCGCCTCGCATTTTACGACATTTACCCTTTTAGTGTTGCCGCTTTCAGTACCGGCACTTGCATCGTTTGCAATTTTTCAATTTATCTGGGTTTGGAATGATTTGCTGGTTGCCATGGTATTCATGAGCGGTTCCGGGGAAAAATTTCAGGTAATGACGCAGCGTCTACTTAATATGATCGGTACAAGAGGACAGGATTGGCACCTTCTTACTGCAGGAGCATTTGTCAGTCTCGTTTTACCACTAGTAACCTTTTTCTCCCTTCAGAGATATTTTGTTCGTGGCCTGATGGCCGGTTCGGTCAAGGGGTAGGGGGATCCTTAATCTCTAAAGGTGTGTATGGTGATGGATCAGTATGTAGTGATTGCAGACAAAATAGTTCTACGACTTGACAGGGAAAACAAGGACCATAACCGATGGGAAGGGTTTAGGCGAAGTTTTCTCAGGAAATTCCCGCATCTCTATCAAATTTTGATGGAATTGTATGCATCTCAGTATGATGTTCACGAATTTCTTGAAAATCTTATTCGTGATATTTGGCAGGCGTACATAAATCGTTCCGAAGAGCTTTTGGAGCATGATTTGCAGCGGGAAAAGAACCCCGGATGGTTTTTAACCCAAGAAACTATTGGTGCCGTCTGTTATGTAGATTTGTTTTCCGGTAATTTTCGTGGATTGATAGAAAAGATTGATTACCTGAAGAAACTCAGCATTACCTACCTGCATCTGATGCCAATATATCGTTCTCCGACTGGGGCAAGTGATGGTGGTTATGCCGTGTCGGATTATCGTTCATTCTCTGAACAGCTTGGTTCAATCAAGGATCTGAGAACTTTGTCAAAAGCTCTTCGTGATGCTGATATAACACTTTCCCTGGATTTTGTTTTAAACCACACATCGGATATGCATATATGGGCACGAAAAGCCGCGACGGGCGATCCTTACTATCAAAAATTCTACTATATTTTCTCAGATTACACAGAAGTAGAGGAGTATAGCAGAAGCCTGCGTGACATATTTCCGCAGGCAAGAAAAGGGAGTTTTTTGTGGAAAGAGGAGTTGAACGCATGGGTCTGGACAACATTCAACAACTATCAGTGGGATCTCAACTACCGGAATCATGAAGTTTTCCGGGCAATGGTAAGGGAGATGCTTTTCCTGACAAACATGGGAGCCGACATACTGAGATTTGATGCTGCTGCCTTTCTTTGGAAGGAGAAGGGGACACGTTGCGAAAGTCTTCCAAAAGTGCATACATTGATTCGGGCTTTGAATGCCGCGGCATCGATAGCTTTCCCTGTCTTGTTATTCAATTCTGAGGCTATTGTGCATCCTGATGAAGTTCTGCAGTATGTCGATCCTGAAGAGTGTTCCCTTTCCTATAATCCTTTGCTCATGGCGGTTTCCTGGGAAGCAATGGCAACAAGAAATCCCGCTCTATTACGGAAATCTATAGAGAAACGTATGTCGGTTCCTCCTGGCTGTGCATGGGTGAACTATGTTCGTTGTCATGATGATATAGGCTGGACGTTTGATGATGGGGATGCCCTTGAGGTGGGAATAGATGCCTATAATCACAGAATATTCCTGAATGCGTTTTATACAGACCGGTTTCCCGGGAGTTTTGCCCGCGGGCTTCCGTTTCAGGAGAATCCCATGACAGGAGACTGCAGGATTTCAGGTACCTGTGCATCTCTTGCCGGTTTGGAAAAAGCCAGGGAATCCGGGAATTCATTATTTGTAGATCATGCAGTGCGAAGGATTCGGCTTCTGTATGGGTTGGCTGCGAGTGTCGGCGGAGTCCCGCTACTTTATCTCGGTGATGAACTGGGCATGCTTAATGATTATTCATTTTCAAAAAATGCTGACCAGGCTGATGATTCCCGTTGGGTGCACAGACTCACTTTTGACTGGAAGAGGGTTGAAATCTTAATCGAAAGTGATGATGCAGAAGCAGCAATTTTCAAAGAAATCTCACATATTTTCTCACTAAGAAAGCAGGAATCGGCTTTTAGTATGGGGTCCTGCAGGATTGTTGACCAGGGGCACCGCCACATTCTGGGATTTACCAGAAGCGGCCCCGATTATAATGTTCTTGTTCTGGTTAATTTTTCTGATTCGCCGCAGAAAATGAGAAGAGAAAATCTCTGCTTGAGTTTTAGTGATAACTCTCCAGTACTGATTGATATTCTCACAGGAAAACTATACCGGGCAGATTTTGTCATGGAACCATGGGATTTACTTTGGCTAAAAGAGGAAAGCTTGGAGAAATGTAATGACCAATGTCTGGAAAATTACACAATCAACATTTGAGTTGGAAAAAAATGCTCAGCAGGAAAGTATCTTCTCATTGGGAAACGGGTATCTAGGTCTGCGGGGATTTTTTACTGAGCGGGAACCAACGTATCATCCTGGTGTTTTTATTAATGGATTTTATGAGCTGACACCTATTATTTATGGTGAGCGTGCATATGGTTATCCTGATTATAATCAGACAATAATAGATGTTCCCGATTGCCGCTATGTAGAGATTTTTTCCGGCGAGCATCGCTTTTCCATGCAGACGGGAATTATTCATGCATTCAACCGTGAACTGCACCTAAAGCATGGGATGCTTACGAGGAGTGTGGAATGGGAGAGTCCCAATGGGGATCATCTGTTCATTACCTGGGAACACCTGATATCTTACCGGTATAAGAACATCGGAGGGCTGCGTTTGCGGATAAAGCGGCAAGGTAAGTGCCCGGTATTGTTACGATCAGGGACAGCATTGCCCGTAAGCCGTTCGGAAAACAACGATGACCCAAGGATTGGTGCCCGTCTCGATCCATCGTCCCTGTATGATGTGTCAGGAATTACAGAGAAACATGATAAGTTTATTTCGATGCAGGTACTTTTTCGTACAAAGAGGAGTGGACTCTCTTTATTATGCGGTAATGCGCTTTCGGTAGTATCCGGTCAGGAGTATGAGAGTACATCGGGAAACTCCGGCGAATTTCCATTCATTAACGTTTGTTCCCAGGTGTCTGTTGATGGAAAGTTTACAGGTATTGAGATAGAAAAGCTCTATTTCTACTGCACGGACAAAGTGGATAATGAGGATAAACTCTACACTGATTACAGGACCAGCCTTGAGACTGGCATCAGGTTGGGGTTTAGCGGGCTGAAAAAATTGCAGAAGGAAGAACTCAAGAGATTCTGGAATTCCAGTGATGTTGTTATCAAAGGTGATCCTGAATTCCAAAAAGCTCTGCGATTTAACATATTTCAGCTATACCAATCTACCGGGAAAGATGGGATTACAAGCCTTTCAGCAAAAGGACTTACCGGGGGTGGATATGAGGGTCACTATTTCTGGGACACCGAAATCTATGCGATGCCTTTTTTTACCAGTACCAGCCCGGAAATAGCGCGCAGTCTTTTACAGTACCGGATATCCATACTGGGGTATGCACGTGACAGGGCTGCCGTTCTGGCAGAGAAGGGTGCATTGTATCCCTGGAGGACTATAAACGGTCACGAAACCTCAGCATATTTCCCTGCCGGGACTGCACAGTATCATATTAATGCTGATATTGCTTACAGCTTAGTACAGTATATAGAAATAACCGGTGACAGTTCCATTATGCCTGAAGGCGGTGCTGAGATGCTGTTTGAGACAGCACGCCTCTGGATGAGTCTGGGTTTTTACAACCCCGGGAAATTAGGTAAATTTTGTATTAATGAGGTAACAGGTCCTGACGAATATTCAGCCTTGGTAAACAATAATTTTTATACTAACTCCATGGCAGCATATCACCTCAGGAAGGCAGCTGCATGGTTCGAGAAACTTGGGATAGAGTATCCGGATTATTTCAGGCAGCTTTGTATACGTATTTCCCTGCAGGAGGAGGAGGCAGCAGAATGGCGCAAAGCAGCTGACTGTATGTATATTCCTTATGACATAAACCTCGGTATTCACCCACAGGATGATACATTTCTCGAGAGGGAACGTTGGGATATAAACGCGACTCCCGAATCCGACTATCCGCTGCTTCTCCATTACCACCCATTGGTTATCTATCGACATCAGGTTTTAAAACAGGCAGATGCCATTCTAGCGCTTCTTTTGCTTCATAATCAGTACACCTTTTCACAGAAGAAACGGGATTTTGACTATTATGAACAGTTAACTACGGGCGACAGTTCCCTTTCTGCCTGTATTCAGGGGATTGCAGCCCTGGAGCTGGGGTATAGTGAAACTGGTAAAATCTATGCAAGATCAACTGCTTTTGTTGATCTTGATGATTTACAGGGGAACACTAGGGATGGTCTTCATACGGCTTCCATGGCAGGGTCATGGATGCTGGTAGTGTATGGATTTGCCGGGTTGCGGTATTCGGAAGGAGTCCCCTGTATATATCCCCGGAATTTTCCTGGAAACTGGGAATACCTGTCATTTTCTCTCCAGACAAGCACAGGGTTGCTTTCGGTACGGATAGATTCAGTGTGGACAGAGTATATTCTCACAAAAACGGAATCAGGATACTCGAAAAAAACTGTAGATATAGTACATCGAAACAGGAAACTTGTGGTGGGAAACATGCTTGTCCGTGTTAAGACCGGTCCCGGATTCAAAGGGGCAGTGTTTGATCTGGACGGGGTTATCACATCAACAGATCTCTATCATTACCAGGCATGGAAACACCTTGCCGATGATATGGGATGGGTATTTTCCAGGGAACTTAATCATCATCTTCGTGGGATATCAAGATCGGAGTCACTGCTTATTATAGCAGAAGCAAATGGGGCTATGCTTAATAAGGAGGAGGTTCAAATACTGACTGATAGAAAAAATGTCCTGTACCGGGATTTGCTTGAGAATCTTACTGACGATGATATACTGCCCGGAGCTTATGAATTGCTTTCTGTCCTGCGTACACACGGTATTAAAATAGCTTTGGCATCTGCCAGCAGGAATGCAGGATATATTATTGATAAACTGGGATTATCTGATATTTTAGACTACATTGTACCGGCTTCTGATGTCGAATTTGGGAAACCTGATCCGGAAATGTTTATTAAGGCTTCTGATGGGATTGGCTTATTGCCTGATGAATGTATCGGGATTGAGGATGCTCAGCCGGGAATTGAGGGAATTTTGGCTGCGGGCATGAAATCTATAGGGGTCGGCGATGCAGTAAGCGATATCAAGTGTGACCTGCATATTACCAATCTGTCAGAGATCGTTTTTTCAGATCTTGAGAGGCTGTTTTAGAGGAAGGAGGCTGGAGGAAGGAGGAAGGAGACCGAAAACGGGAAAATAGTATGGAAAGGGTCTCTTTTCTTCTTCTCTTTTTGTACACAAAAACCAAAAACACCGCTATACTAGACAGCATGAGATTACTTAATAATATATTGGTTACCGGGGGTGCCGGGTTTATCGGCACAAACTTTATTCAGTATCTGTTTAATCAGGATGATTTTACCGGGAGGGTGATTGTCTATGATCTCCTGACTCTTGAATCTGCGGGACGCAGCAACTATCTGGACCGGATCCGGAATGATTTTGGTGGGTCCAGGTACTTCTTTGAGAAGGGGGACATAAGTGATGCGGGAAAACTTTCCCGGGTTTTTGATGAATTTGAGATAGATACAGTAATCCATTTCGCGGCAGAAACGCATGTCGATACTTCGATACTCAACCCGGATATATTTGTGCGGACAAATATCAACGGAACTTTTACCCTTTTGGAAACTGCACGAGTAAGTTGGGGGGATAGGAGAGATGTGCTTTTCCACCAGATAAGTACCGATGAAGTTTTCGGGTCACTTGGTATTTCCGGAAAATTTTCCGAGCTTTCACCCTATCAGCCTCGTAATCCCTATTCAGCAACAAAAGCTGCAGCGGATCATCTGGTAAAATCTTATTACCATACGTATGGACTGCCTGTAACCATATCATATAGTTCGAATAACTACGGGCCAAACCAGCATGAGGAAAAACTGATCCCGGCGATGATCAGCCGGATGCTGAAAGGAAACACACTGCCAGTCTATGGTGATGGACTGCAAGTCAGGGAATGGCTGTATGTTGATGATCATGCAGGGGCGATCTGGAAAATAGTTAAAAAAGGAGAGGAGGGTGCGACTTATGCCGTCGGGAGCGGATGTGAGGTTAAGAATATTGATTTAGTGCAGATGCTGTGCTGCATGCTGGCTGAGAAAGCGGGACTCTCACGGAAAAAGCTTCTCGGTCTGCTCTCTTTTGTGCAGGATCGACCGGGTCACGACAGGCGATATGCCCTGAATTATACGAAAATCGGGAAAGAGTTGGGTTGGATTCCGGAAACCGATCTTGAAACAGGGTTGAGGCATACTATTCAGTGGTATCTGGACACTCTTAAACCATAATTATGCGCGGCAAAAAATTATCTACGAAAATCATTGTACGATGATGATGTGGGGGGTATAATAACTGGTGGATGTAATTACTGCACAGTTATATGTGGGAGTAATTTCTTAATTAAAAGTTTTTCTAGGAGGCGTTTCGTGAAAAAACTTATTTTATTACTTATTTCAATTGGTTTAGTGGTTTGTGTTATGCCCGTATTTGCGGCAGGTTCTGAAGAAGCCCCGCTTGGGTCTGAAGAGAACCCGATTGTGTGGTCATTTGTTCCATCCGGTGAGATGGAAAGAGTCGCCGCTGGGGCACAATCTGTTGCAGATTTGCTTCATGCAGAAACCGGTTATTACTTTGATACCAATGTAGCAACCGAGTATGCAGGTGTTATTGAGGCGATGGGCAGCGTGCCGGCTGAAGCTCATATGGCATCACTTGCAACATTTGCCTATGTTCTTGCTGCAGACCGTGGGTATGCCGATGCCGCTCTTGTATCGGTAAGGTACGGCAGTGCAACTTACAACGGTCAGCTAATTGCCAGAAAGGATAGTGGGATCAACTCTCCCGCAGACCTTGCAGGGAAAACATTTGCCCGCCCTGACCCGCTTTCAACCAGCGGCTGGATTATCCCGATGCTCACAATGAGGGCCGCAGGGGTTAACCCGGAAACAGATCTTAAAGGTATTATTGATGCAGGTAGTCACGATGCAGTTGTTGCAGCGGTTTTTAACAAAGATGTTGATGCCGGTGCGACCTACGTTGATGCAAGGACACGTGTGGAAGATGATTTTCCGACTGTAATGGATGAGGTGATAATAATTGCCGTAACTACCGATATCCCAAATGACGGAGTACAGTTTATCCCGTCTATGCCCCAGGAAATGCGGGAAAAAATTGTGAATGCCCTGTTGAAAATTATTGAGACAGATGAAGGCAAGGAAGCCCTGAATATAGCATATCAGTGGGATGCACTTGAAGTACATGATGATACATTTTATGATCCATTCAGACAGGTCCTCCAGGCAGCCGGACTCAACATCGAAGACATGAATAAATGAAACAGGGACAGATGTTACCGGAAAATGATTAATAATATCCGGCTTGGCCGCAAGGCCTTGCCGGATATCTTTCAAAGGGGCTTCCATGCTTGAATTTAAAAATCTCAAAAAAGTCTATCCAGATGGTACTGTTGCACTTAAAAACGTCAGTTTTACTGTTGAGGACGGTGAATTTCTCATAATTATAGGATTATCCGGTTCTGGTAAATCCACTCTTCTCAGATGTATTAACAGATTGATTGAACCGACGGAGGGAAAAATTCTCTGGGACGGCAGGGATATCGTAAAAGCACAGCCTAAGGAGCTGCGTGAAACTCGCCGGAAGATTGGTATGATTTTTCAGCACTTTAATCTGGTCAAACGATCCAGTGTATTGTCAAATGTCCTGGCCGGCAGACTGGGATATGTCAGACCGGCAGCAAGCCTGCTCTATCGATTTCCGGAAAAAGACCGGAAGAAAGCATTTGATGCTCTTGAAATGACAGGCATCACAGACCAGGCCCACAAACGGGCTGATGAACTTTCAGGAGGGCAGCAGCAGCGTGTTGGGATAGCACGGGCACTTATGCAGGATCCGAAATTAATTCTTGCTGATGAACCGGTAGCCAGTCTGGATCCCGTTCTGGCACACTCTATTTTAGGTTATCTGGAAAAGCTCAACAAACAACTTGGGATAACAGTGTTATGCAGTCTCCATTATCTGGATCTTGTCCAGAGATATGCAACCCGGGTAATCGGCTTGAAAGATGGTGAGATTGTGTACCGGGGGACTGCTGAGGATATCAGAAAGATGACTAATGAGCAGTTCAAGGAGATTTATGGTGAGGAGGCTATCCGTACAGGGGCTGCAACATTGGATGTGGGAGGTGAGGCATGACAACCGTGTATATAACTGAGAAAAAGGGTAGATATCCGGTTCTTGCCGTTATACTTTCATTGCTGGTTCCTGGATTAGGCCAGGTGATTGCTGGAAAAATCCGTAGAGGAATGCTGCTTTTGTTTTCGGTAGTAACCCTGATTGGACTCATACTATGGAGAATTAATTTGCTCGCCCGTCTTGAACCTACTGCTGCTGACAAGTTAGCAAAAGCCTTTTCCCGTTCGCCAATATTTATCATTATGATTATAGGTGGTCTGTTCCTTGTCTGGGCATGGAATGTCCGTGATGCATGGCTGCTGAATATGCCGGGAAAACAGGGAAGTACGTTGCTCTTTGTAGTCGTACTTTTATTGTTTTTTACGGTCGGCTGGCAGTTAAGTGAAATTAACATGGTGAAGATGGTACGGGAATTCTCGGATGCCTGGCCGCCTCTTTCAAAGATTCTCTGGCCATGGGAAGCAGCAATTACGTATGATAAGGAACTGGTTAATGCACATGCTGATATCCTGGTTGATGATGATCAGAATCCCCCTATTCCCGGGATACCGGTCGAGGGTGAACCATTTATACAGGTAACACCGAATTATGGGAAAATGACCACCCTTGATGCTAATAATGATATGATTCCCGGGGATACAATAGTGATTGAGGGTACAGGATTTCGACCCAATACATACACCGAGATATGGTGGAAGGACAGCGGGGGGAACGAATTTCGTCCAAGGCAGGACCGGAAGTATGTGTCTGTGATTACTGATGAGAACGGCAATTTTACTTTTAACCTGTTAATTCCCTACAGATTATTGCCTCCCAGCGCAGTTGGACAGCAGATACATGAAGTTGAAGCCAGACAGACATTTCAGGTAGGAGGTCCTTTGGCGAGTGAGCCGTTAAGACTCACCATTGTACTGATGATTGAGACAATATTTATGGGGATGATGGCAACTCTGTTTGGTATAATAATTTCGGTGCCGGTTAGTTTTCTGGCAGCAAGGAACTTAATGTTCGGTTCCTGGGTCACTAAGACCATATATTATATTGTAAGAAGTATTATGAATATTGTCCGCTCAATTGAGCCGATGATATGGGCCCTGATTGCTGTTGTCTGGGTAGGATTGGGTCCTTTTGCAGGTATTTTAGCATTGACAATCCACACTATAGCAGCCCTGAGCAAATTGTACTCAGAAGCTATTGAAAACATTGATCCCGGCCCTATTGAGGCAATCCAGGCTACGGGAGCTACCC
>JAGLNY010000316.1 GCA_023139255.1 Spirochaetales bacterium | reverse complement strand
ATTCAACAACATGCATAAGCTCTTCACTATCGATAAACTTGCCTGTTAAACCGCCCCTCAGGACATTGTCGGAGTTTGCCATAAGCTCAACGCCGACCCCGTGAATATATGCATGCAGTTCACCTGCCGGTTGATATAATGCTTCACCGGGCTGCAGCTTAATCAAATTAAGATACAGCGGAGCTGCTGCAGAAGGGTCGCCCGGATATTCTTCCAGAAGCTGCCTGACAAGCTGGAATTCAGGAACAATGCCGCCGAAGTTTTTCGCTGCTTCAGCCAGATCTTTGAGAAATTCCCCTTTTTCCTTAACTGGAAGCCGTATAAGTGCAGAAAAGAAAGCTTTATAGCGATCAGCCTCTTTTTTTGTCTTATTACATAAACGTTGATTGAGATGAGTTTTATAGATATCTGAATTCAGACAAGAAAAAAATGAATCAATTTCCTGAGCAGGCCTGAATCCGCACAATGCAGTAAATGGGGTAAGGGCACACAGTATCTCCGGTTTGTGATTATCATCCTTATAACTTCGATTAAATGAATTTATATCAATTCCTGCAGAATTTTCCTTTAGAAATCCTTCTTCGGCCTGGATTTTGGTAGGATGACATTGAATTGACAGAGGTTTCCCCACAGCAAGAATCTTAAACAGAAAGGGAAGTTCTCCATTGAACCTTTCCGCCGCCTTCCCCAGGATATTCAGGGGAGCCGTTTGTATATATTCCTGTAATGAAATAGTCCCCTGCTTCGAGATAATACGGGCAGGACCTTTTGGATGGGTTCCAATCCAGAGCTCAGCCCATGGGGACCCATCAGGCTCCTGCTTGAGGAGCTGGGGGATGCTGTGAAGATCGCCCCAGGCATAATGCTGTATAAATGGAATTACCTGTAATATATTCATAGGGTACAGTCTATAGGGAGACGATTTTGTGGTCAATTCAAACCGGTAAAAACCAGATGTTTTTTTACGCTTCCTAAAACTTGTCATTTTATAAAAATCCCTGTATAAAGGGGGTAAATAAAACTTAAATTAATCCAGGAGTTTTTACATGAAATATTCACCGTTGCAGAGAGCCAGATATGAGTATGCCCCAAAACTACCGAAAATTCTTAGACAGGAAATACATTCAATTATCCCGGTACTGGGTGAAATCGCTGAACCTGCTGTTGACAGGGAAAAACTGAAAGAAATGTTCCCAAATACTTACGGGCGTCCGGCAATCGGGTTTTCAAATGGTACAAATGAAGCTATTTCGGAAAAAAGGAATGTCGGTGTAATATTATCAGGCGGGCAGGCGCCTGGCGGACATAGCGTAATTGCAGGTTTGTTTGATGCATTAAAAAATGCTAACCCTGAATCAAAACTTTTCGGGTTCCGGGGCGGACCTTCCGGCATTCTTGAAAATGATGCTGTAGAGATCACCTCAGAATTTCTGGCTCCTTTCAGAAATACCGGTGGATTTGATATTATAGGTTCCGGGCGGACCAAGCTGGAATCTGAAGAACAGTTCGCAGTTTGTGGAAAAGTCTGTAAAAAGAGGGGCATTTCCGCTCTTGTGGTTATTGGCGGTGATGACTCCAATACAAATGCAGCAGTACTTGCTGAATATTTTGCTGCGCATAATTCCGGAATTTCTGTAATCGGGGCACCAAAAACAATTGACGGTGACTTGAAGAATGAGGCGATTGAGGTCTCGTTCGGGTTTGATACCGCCACTAAAACCTATTCAGAACTTATTGGTAATATCGCAAGAGATGCAAATTCTGCAAAAAAATATTGGCATTTTATTAAACTTATGGGAAGAAGCGCTTCTCATATAGCACTTGAATGTGCCCTTCAGACACGGCCGAACATTGCATTGATTTCTGAAGAAGTTGAGGAAAATCAGACTACCCTTAATGAAATTGTTGAGGGAATAGCAGAGATTATCGCTAAAAGAAGCAGCCAGGGAAATAATTTCGGGCTGGTTCTTGTACCGGAAGGACTTATTGAGTTTATCCCCGAAATGAAAATCCTGATCTCAGAGCTGAATGATTTGATGGCTGAACACTCCGAATACTTCAGTACATTGAACACGTTTGAGTCACAAGCAGAGTGGATACAAGCCGCTCTTTCCAAAGACTCCTCTTACGTGTTTTCAACTCTCCCTAAGGAAATTCAGAAACAGCTTCTTATGGATAGGGATCCTCACGGGAATGTACAGGTTTCGAGAATTGAGACTGAGAAACTGCTTATTGAAATGGTTGAGAACCGTCTGAAAGAGTGGAAATCTGAAGGAACATTTAACGGGGATTTTAGTTCCCAGCATCATTTCTTCGGTTATGAGGGTCGATGTGCTTTCCCCTCAAATTTTGATACTGATTATTGCTACTCTCTGGGATATAATGCTTTTATGCTGATTGCTTCCGGTCTCACAGGATATCTATCATCCATAGCAAACCTTTCCGCACCGGCAGAAGACTGGAAAGCCGG
>JAGLNY010000315.1 GCA_023139255.1 Spirochaetales bacterium | reverse complement strand
CTTGACGGTAAACCTTTCAGGGAATTTGCCGGGAACAGAAAAGTATGGGCTCTGGAAACCAGCTATACGTATCCAGGTGCTATTCAATACTACGGTCCGGCTGAAGTATGTGATCGACCAACAATAACTCTCATGCTTGAGCATCAAGAGGGATAATGCTATGACGCTGGCAAACAGAATTGGAAATTTTTTAATAAAGGGGCTTTTGCATATAGGGTGTAAACTTGACACCGCAGAACTTAATAAATTACCTGCAAAAGGACCAATGATTATTATTACTAATCACATATCCTTTCTGGAAGCCCCTATTTTGTACCTTTTTATGCAGCCACGAAGAACTATAGCCCTGGGAAAAACTGAATTGTGGGAATCCTTTGCAACAAGAACACTCATGAATTGGTGGGAGTGTATCCCTGTAAAACGCGGAGAAGCTGATAGGAAAGCCCTAAAAGAGTGTTTCGCAGTCCTGGACAAGGGAGATTTCCTTTGTATTGCACCTGAAGGGACTAGAAGCCCGGAAGGAACATTACAACGCGGCCATGCAGGAACATCATTTATTGCTATAAAAAAACAAGTCCCCATTTTACCGGTAGTACATATCGGAATTGAAAATTTTCCGAAAAATATTAAGAAACTTAAACGGACTCCCGTCTCTATACGTACTGGAAAGCCTTTTATTCTTACGCTGGAAAAACAACGGCTGAATGCTGTGGAACGTCAGGATATTACCGATGAGATGATGCGGAGAATGGCTGTCTTACTTCCTAAAAAAAATCAGGGATACTATGCTGATAAAATAGATCTTCCCTGGAAATACACACGTGAAATGACTTAATGTCGTATCAGTCTTTTACTTTTTTTATTATGAAAAAACGAGGAGCTGTTCTGAATTAACTCCAGAAACAGCTCCTTGTCTTCGTATAGCTAATTTTTTACCGTCGACTTACTGCCGCGCAGTAAAAATTTCCCCAATTTCATCTGCCGCCAAATATACCGGGGTTTTTCGGAAACCGGTTTTCCCTGCCAGCATAAGAAGTTCCTCTTCTGTAAAACCAAATATCCGCAACCGCGGCACCTCAAAAACTTCTTGCCACCTAAACAATGTGTCAAGTAATAAGGTTACACCGTATTTAACGTTTTTATATTTTTTGTCAAAGTTAAGCAAATATCCGGCCTGACTATATTTCAGAAATGCCGGATTATCTTCCCCAAACTCATGTTCAAGCTTGCCTGTTATAGCTTTTGTTGCTTCAGCCAACAGTATTCCGCATACAGTTCCATGCGGGATATGACGAATTCCGCCAAGCACCCCGGCGGCTCCATGTATTACACCCAGGTTTGCGTTGGCAAGAGTTATTCCTGAAAGATATGCGGCATAAGCCATTTCGCTGCGAGCATGAATATTCTGTCCGTCATTACAAACTGTGTAAAAAGATTTACCAGCCCTGATCAGGCCGTCAGACGCTAGTGCATCGGTAAATGGGTTGCTCAAAGTAGATACATACGATTCAAGCAGCTGAGTTACTGCATCCAACCCTGAAGCCACGGTAAGATCCCGCGGACAGCTAAGTAAAAGATTTGCATCAAGAATTGCAAGATCCGGGACGTAATTATCATGCCGCAGTGATTTTTTAAACCCATTCTCCCCTACTCTGCTAATTACCGCATTTTTGGTGGCCTCTGATCCTGTACCGGACGTTGTGGGAACTGCAACAAGTCCAAGGCGCTCAGCCCCTGATTTTCGTGTTCCAACTCCCTCCAGAAAATCCTGGACACTTGAAGAGCCGGCAGGCCCCTCTCTCCTTGTTACCGGGATCATGGTGGAAACAGCTTTCGCTGCATCAATAACACTGCCTCCCCCAATCCCGACAACACAGTCAGCTGATCCCTGGGCGGCTGATTTTGTAATGGAGTCAATCAGCTCAGGCGAGGGTTCTCCGGAGACTCTATAACGTGAATAATCAATTCCCTGTATCCGGAGGTTATTAAGCAACTCGTCCCTGCAGGCAGAGCTGTCAAAAGATTTTCCACCAGTACAAATAATTACTGAGGAAAATCCACGGTTTTTCAGCCATTCAGGCAGCTTGTTCAACGAACCTGGGCCCTGAAACAACTGGGGGATGGAAGCAATCGCCATTTCAGACAAAGGTGCATAAAGTGAATTTTCAGAAAACATGCTGTTTACCCTTTTCCCGGAATTATTCTGCAGTTATAAAACAAGTCCTTCGATCTTTCTCTCTTCCGGATCCCTGTTCTGACGGAACAGTATGGCAATATTTCCAATAACCGAAACAACCTCTGCTTCAACTGATTCAGCCAGCAGCCTTGTCAGCTCTTTTTTAGAGGATTTAAAATCAATGTATTTTATTTTGATCAACTCGTGGGAAACAAGTGCCTGATCAACTGCTTCTTTAACACCGGAATTAATCCCATTTTTACCTACCATTACAACAGGTTTCAAATCGTGTGCCAGCTTACGGAGAAAACTTCTTGTAGAACTATTTATCATTATATTCCTTTATAACCTCAAATCTTTTGATTTTTTTAGTGGATGTCATCGGCA
>JAGLNY010000314.1 GCA_023139255.1 Spirochaetales bacterium | reverse complement strand
GACCTGATACTTTCTATCGGGCAGGTGGTCCCGCACGAAGTTATCGGGATGGCAAATTACACAAAAAATATATTTGTAGGGATCGGTGGACAGGATGGAATAAATAAAAGCCATTACCTCGGTGCCGCATACGGTATGGAACGTATTATGGGCCGTACTGATAACCCCGTCCGCTATATTATGGACGAAGCCTATGAACAGTTCGGGCAAGATCTTCCTGTAGTATTTATCCAGACGGTAATTGGTGCAGGAACAATCAGTGCAGGGACAGAGTCCCCCGGTGAACTGGCTATGAAAGGGCTCTTTATCAGTGAGGACCGGACAGCGTTCGAGCAGGCCTCTGAACTTGCCCTGAAAGTAAATTTCACCATGCTGGAAAAGCCGCTCAATACGGTAGTTGTCTACCTGGACCCGGAAGAGTTCCGGAGCACCTGGCTCGGGAACAAGAGTATTTACAGGACCCGTATGGCATTAGCTGATGGGGGACATCTCATTGTCCTTGCCCCGGGAGTATCAACTTTCGGTGAGGATCCTGAGATAGATAGACTTATCAGGAAGTATGGGTACAAAGGGACCGACACAGTCCTTTCCCAGGTTGAGGCACAGGATGACTTGAAGCAGAACTTGTCAGCGGCCGCACACCTGATTCACGGCTCTTCCGATGACCGTTTTTCGATAACCTACTGCCCCGGAGGGCTTTCAAGGGAAGAGATTGAGAGTGCAGGCTATCAGTACGGTGATATAGAGAATATGATGGAGTTGTATAAACCGCAGGAAAAACAGGATGGTTTTTGCACAGTGAACGGTAAAGAGGTATATTTTATATCAAATCCCGCACTTGGCCTATGGGCTTGCAGGGAAAGATTTAATTCAGATAAATAAGAAAAGACAGGAGTTAATAGAATGAAAGTACAAGCAGATATTGGATTGATAGGATTGGCTGTAATGGGTCAGAATCTTGTCCTTAATATGAATGATCACGGCTACTCGGTTGCGGTATTCAACCGGACAACGTCAAAAGTAGATGATTTTCTCAAAGATGCGGCAGCCGGCAGGGATACCATTTACGGGACCCACTCAATTGAGGAGCTCTCTGCATCACTTAAGCGTCCCCGGAAGATCATGCTTATGGTAAAAGCCGGGGCTGTTGTGGATTCATTTATTGATATGATTCTTCCTTACCTTGAGGAAGGCGATATCATTATTGACGGCGGGAACTCCCATTTTCCCGATACTACCAGACGTACCAGGGAATTGAAAGAAAAGGGGATCCTGTTCGTTGGGACAGGGGTCTCCGGCGGTGAAGAGGGTGCCAGGAGAGGTCCCTCGATTATGCCGGGGGGTAATCCTGAGGCGTGGTCGCATGTGAAGGAGATCTTTCAGGCTATATCCGCAAAAACGGATGACGGCTCAGCTTGTTGTGACTGGGTAGGACCTGAGGGAGCCGGCCATTATGTAAAAATGGTTCACAATGGTATTGAGTATGGTGATATGCAGCTGATCTGTGAAGCGTATCAGCTTATGAAAGAGAGTGTTGGACTTTCCTATAATGAACTGCATGAGGTGTTCAGTGAATGGAACCAGGGCGAGCTTGACAGCTATTTAATTGAGATCACACGGGACATACTGGCGTTTAAGGATGAAGACGGGGAACCGCTTGTCGAGAAAATCCTTGATACTGCCGGGCAGAAAGGCACCGGCAAATGGACCGGGATCAGTTCGCTTGAGCTGGGAGTACCGGTTACCCTGATAGGGGAGGCGGTTTTTGCACGGGCACTCTCAGCGATGAAAGAGGAGAGAGTTACTGCAGCACACGTACTTGGTGCTGTCGGTACCAAGCCTTTCAGTGGTGATAAAAAAGCGTTTATTGAGGATATACGGCAGGCTCTTCTGGCGTCAAAGATTGTATCCTACACACAGGGATATATGTTGATGAGGGAAGCGGCTAAAGAGAACAGGTGGAAGCTGAACTACGGCGGGATCGCGTTGATGTGGCGCGGCGGCTGTATTATTCGCAGCGTATTCCTGGGGAAAATAAAAGATGCCTTTGATAAAAATCCGGAACTGAACAATCTGCTTCTGGATGATTATTTCCAGGCTGTTATTGAACGATGCCAGGCTTCGTGGCGGCGGGTTGTAGTAAATGCCGTTGAGATGGGAGTCCCGGTACCTGCTCTCTCATCGGCGCTCATGTTTTTTGACGGCTACCGCAGCAAGCGGCTCCCGGCAAACCTCCTGCAGGCCCAGCGTGATTATTTCGGTGCGCATACCTATGAACGTACGGACAGACCGAGGGGTGAATTTTTTCACTCAAACTGGACTGGGACCGGCGGTAACGTTGCTTCCGGCACCTATGAGGTATAGTGAAAAAAGGCCGCAGTCAAATCTGCGGCCTTCGTTTGCTTAAATTTATGCTACTTTCCGGTCTGTTTCATCACGGTGGTTGCGGTTGCGATGATCTTGGAAATATCGGTCAGGTCTGCGGGAAGTATCATGGTATTGTTCTCTTTCGCAAGTTTCCCGAATTCTGTCAGGTACTGCTCCGCGATTCGCAGGTTCACTGCATCAGATCCGCCTTTTTCCTGAATTGCTGCGGCGATTTTTTTCAGCCCGATTGCCGTTGCCTCAGCAACTTTCTCAATTTCAGCAGCACGACCTTCAGCCTCATTGATACGTTTCTGTTTCTCGCCTTCAGAGTGTGCTATCAACTCCTGTCTGGAACCCTCGGCCCGGTTGATCCTGGCCTGTTTATCACCTTCAGACTCGGCAATCAAAGCACGTTTTTCCCGTTCTGCACGCATCTGTTTTTCCATAGCTTCCTTGATACTCTGCGGCGGGACAATATTCTTTATTTCGTATCTGGTAACCTTAACCCCCCAGGGATCTGAAGCCGTATCAACAGCCTCAACAATAACCGAGTTTATGGTTTCGCGTTCCTCAAAGGTTTTATCCAGCTCAAGTTTTCCGATTACACTTCTCATGGTAGTTTGGGCTATCTGTGTAGATGCGAATTTATAGTTATCAATCCCGTAAGAAGCTTTCTTGGGGTCTATAATCTGCAGGTACAGGATGCCGTCTACCTCAATCGAGATATTATCTTTTGTAATACAAGTCTGGGA
>JAGLNY010000313.1 GCA_023139255.1 Spirochaetales bacterium | reverse complement strand
TTCGTATACAGGACTCTTTCTATCTTGTTTTCGATTCAAGAAAAGTGTAATATTTATCAAGAGGTATCTATGCCATATATTTCAGAGTTTTTTGGAATTAAAATCTTTATGTACTGGAACGAGCATGCTCCTCCTCATTTTCATGCAGAATATACAAATATGAAAGCATTGATTTCCATAACTGATGCAGTTGTAATAAAAGGGATGTTGCCTTCGAGGCAGTTAAAATTTGTTCTTGCATGGTGTGAATTGCACGAACATGAACTTATGAAAAATTGGGAAACAGCCCAAGAGCATGGTGAATTGCAGAGAATAGATCCTTTGCGATAGGAGGGTAGTCAGGATGCAGAGTGTTATACAAGTTTTTCCACAAAATAATTACACTGTTTATGTCTATTTTGATGATGGAAAAATAAAACTATATGATATGGCACCATTAATCGGGAAAGGTGTATTTAAGAAAATATCAGAGATCGATTCTTTTATAGACAAATGCACTGTGCTGAACAATACTCTTGCCTGGGACATCGAAGGCCATTATGATCCTTATACATGTCTTGATATAGATCCAATTCAAATATATGAGACAGGCAAAGATGTAAAAGATCCCCTTATTCAAATTGCATAAATAGTAATCAGGAATTTTCAGATAAATTCAGCTTCAGTTGCATCTCTTTAAGCTGCTGTTCATCAACTATAGAAAACCCGACAATAGCAAAAGTTCTTTTCTGGATTTCCGGGTCGTGAATCCTTATCGGCACGGATGCAACTTCATTCCCATTGAGGACAAGGTCGTACAGATCCCCTTTCACACACTGCCCGGGTCTTTTTCCATAGTCTCAAGATACTGTGCCTGGGGCATAGAGAACATATGGTGTGCTGCTTGCCAGCGGTCTTTTTCCTCGTTGAACTCAAATAACGGGAAGTCTATAACCCAGCAGAAAACAAACTTTTCCGGGTCCGCCAGTCCTGGGTAAATTCCAGTTGACGGTCTCCCTTGGCATCCTCATCCCGGTAGCATCTGGCAATCTGAAAATACCGGTCAAACCCGGAAACCATAAGGATTTGTTTGAAAAGCTGCGGTGACTGCGGTAAAGCATAAAACTTCCCGGCCTGAATCCGTGAGGGAACCAGAAAATCGCGTGCACCTTCCGGTGTTGATTTTATCAGGGTGGGGGTCTCAATCTCCATAAATCCATGATTCGTAAGGAATTCACGTACGGCAAATGTAAATGCAGTCCTGAGTTTTATTCTTTTCTGCATGCCGAAAGAGCGCAGATCGAGATATCTATAGGTAAGACGTAAATCTTCTTTCGCGTCGGATTCCTCATCAAACATAAACGGCAGGACTTCGCATCGTGAGAGTATTTCGATTTTATGGGCTTCAATCTCAATTTCACCGGTAACCATATCAGGGTTGATCATAGATTCCGGGCGCTCTTTTACCGTCCCAATAACCGCTATGCAGTACTCAAACTTCAACCCGGAAGCGATTTTTTTTAGTTTTCTGCCCGCATCCTCTCTGATAAAAACCTGGGTTATTCCGTAGGTGTCCCGAAGGTTGATAAACTGGATTTCTCCATGATTTCTGTTGCGGTGAACCCATCCGTTCAGGGTTACCATACGCCCGACATCTTTTTTTGTTAATTCACC
>JAGLNY010000312.1 GCA_023139255.1 Spirochaetales bacterium | reverse complement strand
CGCTGATCGAACGATCCGGAAGAAGAGCCGGGTTTCTCCGGAATGCTGTTGTGCAGAGCGGGGCTGATCTGGTAAGGAGTCCTGGTACACCTCTTGAAATTATTGAACTGGATATCCAGGATGTAACTGGTGAATTTGATATTGCAGTGTTTAGGGCGTTTCGTCCTTTGCCTGTTGTATTCCGTGCCCTTAGCCGCATAACCAGGGGTGATGGTTTACTTTTTGCGTATAAAAGCCGCCTGGAAACGCTGAAAAATGAGATAACCGGGATTAATGCGTCTCAATTGGCTTGTTGGGAACAGGAAATTATTTCTTATACAGTACCATTCCTGGACTCTGAACGGCGTATGTACATATTAACAAAACTGAGTGATACAATTTGATGAAAGACTTGTCCTTCACAAAAGCCTTGTCCTTCACTGCTAATCCCGGTATGCTCTCCCTATGAGTTTATGGCAGTCAATATTTCTTGGAGTTATCCAGGGAATTACAGAATTCCTTCCTGTATCAAGCTACGGACATCTTGTGGTAATCCAGAAATTGATGGGTCTTGGTGAAATTCCCGTTCTATTCGATATCCTCCTCCATATCGCAACACTGTTCGTTATATTCATTGCTTTTAGGGTGCGCATTTTCAGGATAGCTTCAGCTGTGCTGCGACTGATGTTTCACAGGAGTAAAGAAGGTGATGTCCAGGAAGCCAGGGTTTTTGGGATAATTATTATAGGTACAGTTTTTACCGGCGGTATAGGGTTGGCCATACAGTCTGCCGGACTATCACAATATCAGTGGGCCGTGTTTGTATCATTTATTGTAACCGGCATCCTGCTCATTTTGGTTAGTATTCTGAAACCCGGAAAGACTACATCAGATCCGGGAATTTTTCAGGGTGTTATAATAGGGGTTGCCCAGGGATTAGGAACGCTGCCAGGGATATCAAGATCCGGAATTACAATTGCTGCTGCCTTGTGGAGCGGAATAGACCGGAAAAAAGCAGGCGAACTTTCATTTCTTTTTTTTATACCAGCCGTTCTGGGAGCACTGATACTTGAGCTGGGCAAGACTGGAGAGTTGGCTGGTACTGTCAGTTTTCCTCTGGTAGCTGTGGGGATGGTTGCCGCTTTTATTACCGGTATGATAAGTCTGAAACTACTGCTTGCAGTAATCAGGGGGATGCGGCTCTATCTTTTCAGCATTTACCTTATTCCGCTTGGAATAGCCGGGTTGCTGTTGTTCTAGGAGATAGTTTGCTGATAAAATAAAATGAAAACAATAGTTTTCACCAGAAGCCTGTTGGCCAATATAATAATTGGCTTGGCGATTTTTTTCATATAAATTATATTCCATTCAGGAGGATATGGGTGAAGTCCAAACAGCCATTTTATATTTGTGCGTTTCTTTGCTTTCTCGGTGCAGTTCTGGCTTTAACGGCAATGATTGCCTCGACAGGAAATACTGAGGGAGACTTTTTACTCTCAATGCTTATTACTATCGCGGATACGTTAACTGCTGTATTTCACTATGCCGCATGGTCTTTTCCGGTTTTTCTCCTGGTAATCGCAGTCCTGATGTTGTTGACAGCATCACATCGGTTTATGTGGCCGGCTCTCCTGTTTACCATACTGTTGTTTTGCACAGCCGTAATATTTATTCACTCAGTTTTCGGCAGCGAATCTTTCTGGCTTCATACCCTGGTATCAACAAATGGAAATACCCAATTAACTGGTGCATACGTACTTGGGCTTTTGATGGTGGAACTGCTCATATTTTATTTTTGGTCGCGTTTCACATTCAGGAAATCAGGGAAACTGCATGCATATGCATATAAAAATTCATCAGGAGTACTGAATAGTAATACGGCATCGATTACATCCGGTGAGAGACTTT
>JAGLNY010000311.1 GCA_023139255.1 Spirochaetales bacterium | reverse complement strand
CTCCCTGATAATCATTTTGATTTGTCAATATAGCTACTACATCAATAACAGAAAAATACCACTTTTCCTGTTCTTCATCCCAATGAGTTCTTACAGATTGTTTCTGGAATAACTGAATTTTATTTTCTCTACTCATATCAAGCCCTCTATAGAATTGAGGATGTCATCCACATCCCTTTTTTCTCTTCAATGGATATTATAATAGCACATAAAACAGACTGATTTCCACTCTTTTTCAGAGTCTACCATATTTTTCTTACTAATAGATCAAGATTATTTCATCCGGATAAGTTCTGCACATAAAAATATTCCTGTAATTCACAAAATTTTTCATTGACTTAAAGCTGCTCTATCAATTATTGTAAATATACCGTCAGGTTCGGCTTACGATGAAAGAATCGTAATATGATGAAGAAATCATAATATGCCGATGAAAAGGGAAACGGGTAAAAATCCCGTGCGGTCCCGCCACTGTGACGAGGGTGATTTGAGGCTGCGGTGTATAGTATTAGTACTATGAACTGCAATAACCACTGAGCATTCTATCCTCAAGAAATTCTTGGGAAGGTGTCTCATATCAATACCCCCCAGCCAGGAGACCTGCCAGACGGAAACCTGTATTACTCCGGGAACTGTAAGTTCTTACGGGGTGGATCCACGGAGAATGGGTCGGGTGTGCAGACTCATACCCACCATCAAATTTATTCAGCCCCGCTATACAATACAAGGAAATGGATTTTGTATATCAAGGCTAGCCCGGGTCAAAATAGACAATCCCGGCACGAGGAAAAACATGAAAACCAGAAATCTCATTTTTATTACACTCAGTGTACTCTACCTGACCGCAACAGCTGTATTATTTAGTGCCGCAGTAGGAGAAACCACAATACAGCCGTCAAATCCCAACGGAAATTTTCTTGAATTTACTGATTCCTATGGGCGCGATGTAGTAATCCCTAAAAAACCTGAAAGCATTATCTCGTTAGGACCAAATGCCACAGAAATAATTTTCTCACTGGGAAGAGGCCAAAATCTTATAGGACGTACACAATTTTGTGATTATCCTGCAGAAACAGCCTCTATTGAAACAATCGGGAATATGCAGGAACCGAATATTGAACGTATCATTGAATTGAATCCCGACCTTGTAATTGCCTCGACCCATGTCTCTCTTGAAAAAATCAAATTACTTGAAAAAGCCGGTATACCGATAGTCGGTATTTATAATGATTCAACTTTTGAGGGGGTTTATAATACAATCCGTGACATCGGAAAAGTTCTTGGAGAAACCAACAATGCAGAACGATTGATATTTGAGATGGGAATTACCATATCTGACGTATCCAAAAGAGTTGAGGGCCTTGATAAACCCAGCGTATATTATGTAGTGGGTTTTGGTGACTGGGGGGATTTTACTGCGGGGGGGGATACATTCATAAACCAGATGATTGAGATGGCTGGCGGCGATAACATTGCCTCAGATGTCTCTGGTTGGGCATACAGTCTTGAGAAAATTATTGAAAAAGACCCAGAATATATAATTTGTTCAAAGTTTTGGGGTACAAAAGAATTATTTAAGGCAACACCAAATTATAAGGACTTAACAGCTGTAAAAGAAGGCCGGTTGATTGCTATTGATAATAACATACTTGACAGGCAGGGATATAGAAACGCTGAGGGTGTTAAAATACTGGCACAAATTTTCCATCCTGAAGCCTTCAAGTAGCACAAGCAGCATAAGCAGCATTTGATACAAAGCGAGGATTTTATGAAAACTAAAGAACCGAATTCCTACTCCATTCATATAGTTATGTATATTGTACTCACTTCGGTTCTTTGCCTTGCTTTACTCTCATTTCTATCTTTTGGTGCTGCAGACATATCATTGAAGGAAACATTCAGGATAGTAATGAAAGGTCTTTTCTCCAACTCCCTACCGGAAGATATCGACAAGTCACATGTCTATATTATCTGGCAGGTCCGTATGCCCCGGGTTATAATCTCAATTCTTGTAGGTATGGCACTCTCGGCAGCCGGAACCGTATTTCAGGCTATTTTCCGGAATCCCATGTCAGACCCTTTCATCCTCGGGATCTCTTCAGGAGCTGCATTTGGCGTTGCGTTGGGTGCTGTTACAGGTTTTATGGTACTTATCCCGGGAATCTGGGGACTCCCGACATCCGCTTTTGCCGGAGCTATTATTGCAACCATGCTGATATACTTCCTTTCCGGTAAAATGCAAACTTCAACAACAAGCCTGCTGCTCTCCGGCATAGCTATGAATTTCTTCCTTTCTTCACTTATGGCAATGCTTCTCTATTTTAACCGGGACAGGATAGAAAATATAATATTCTGGTCTATGGGTAGTTTTTCTTCAGCAAATTGGGATAAATGCCTGGCAGGAACGCCAATAATCCTTATAGGCATTCTATCTTTATTCTATTTTCGGAGGGAACTTGACCTCTTGTTAATCGGCGATGAATCTGCACGTTCAATCGGCCTCTCTCTCAGGAGAGTCAGAATAATATTACTGGTGATATCAACGTTAATAACTGCTGCTGCCGTTTCAATAAGCGGTATCATAGGATTTATCGGACTTATAATACCCCACATTATCAGAATGATAGTCGGCCCAAAACATCGTATCATGCTTCCCTATGCAATTCTGGCTGGGGGCTTTTTTACCCTTTGTGCCGATACCTTTGCAAGAAGTATCCTTCCCAGTTCCGAAATACCCGTAGGTATAATCACCTCATTAGCAGGAGCCCCATTTTTCATTTATCTCCTGAGAAACAAGAAAAGAGAAATATTATAATGTGTAATAATACCATTCCTTTAGTTGAGTTTAAAAATCTGCATTGGAGCTATGGGGAAAACCTTGTTCTCGATGGAGTAACCAGTGTCATAAACTCTGGGGAGTTTACCGCCATTATTGGACCTAATGGATCCGGGAAAACAACTTTACTCAAGCATATATTCAGATTACTGCCGATAGATTCCGGGCATGTTTTCCTGCACTCCAAAGACATTAACTCCTACAGTAGAAAAGAGTTGGCACGTGAAGCAGGATTAGTTCCCCAAAATGAAAAAGGGTTATACTTATTTACGGTTAAAGACCTTATAAAAATGGGTCGATATGCACACACCGGACGATTTTCCAGAGAAACTAAACATGACAGAGATGTCGTTATCGAGTCCATGGAGATGACCAGCACCCTTCATTTACAAGATAAAATCATTACTGAGTTAAGCGGCGGGGAATTCCAGCGGGTAATAATCTCAAGGGCACTTGCACAGGAACCGCGAATTCTGGCCCTGGATGAACCCACTACTTATCTGGATCCGCATCATCAGGTAGAAATCCTGCAGTTGTTAAAGAACTTGATTTCTATCAGGAATATATCAGTAATATGCACTCTACATGACCTAAACTCAACTCTTGCTTTCAGTGACAGAACGATGCTGCTTAACCATGGCCGCATTCAGCACGTGGGATCTCCTGAATCAGTAATCACTGTTGATACCATAAAGAAAATATACAACCTAAATGCAGCAATAGTGAAAAATCCGCTTACGGGAAAACCGATGGTAGCTATTGATAGTTCTTTAAAAGAATGAGACCTACAACAGCCGTTTTTCCCCTTCCAATGCCCTGATACCGGTAACATCCTGTGATACTTCCAGCACACCCTTATACACCCCTTCCTGGGTAAAGAGAGGGAAATAACGAATATGCACAAATTTCCCCCCAAGTGACAGCCAAAATTCAGCAGGTTCTTTTTTACCATTATGAAAATCATCCAGGATCTGCTGTACAACATGCACGCTTTTCGGCGGATGGCAATTCTGTACTTTCCGGCCTATAATACCAGGACTTCTGGGAAATATTCTTTCCACTCCTTCGTTGTAGTAGCGAACCTCATCATTTTCATCGACAAAAGAGACATCTACAGGAAGGTTATTGAGCATCATATCCAGCTGTACGGGATCCAATGAACCCACCCGTAAATCAATGGAGCTGTGATCGCTTTCCTTTTTACCTGGGAAAACAGCTGGGGCATTATCCTCTGCAGGGGTTACTGCTTTTTGGACATCCAAAGACCAAACTGTTCCCGGCTGAACCCAGGCATACCCTATGTCAGGTTCCCCTTCCTTGATTTCAAACCATACAGATTCAGGAAGTTTCCGTAAAGCCGTTGGAAACAGTATTTTCTCTTCCATAAAAATCATTCGTTTCATCTTTCGCATAAGATCTTTTCCAACAAGCTTGATTTCTGCAATATTTCCTGCATCCAAAGACTTTCGCATTGTTTTTAGACTATCACGTATTTCATCATGCTTTCCCCACATAACTTTTGACGGCCCCGAAAATCCTACATCCTCAAGAAATGGGAAAAGTTGATTCTCTTTTCGCGTAAAATGAATTTCTATTATGGCAAGCTGGGATAATTTTTCCTGGATAATGGATAAATCAGTTCCGGAAGAGATCTTTTTAATGGTCTGCCGGAATATTTTCATATGCTTTTTTAAGGCGGTATTCTCTTTCTTATACGTATCAACAGGATGCCCTGAAACAACTTTTTGATGTTTTGTAGTTTTCAATCCATCTTTAAAAGCCTCTACATGGATTTCACAAAGCTTCTGCACCTCTTCCACGGGTACACCTTCAGCAATTAATGCCTGCTCAGCTTCGGCAATTTCCTCCGGATTAAGGTTTGCCAGCAGTTTTGAGAATCGTTTCTTCATTTTTGGAATTTCTTTTTCAGAATCAAGATGAGAAATTATATAACGAAGTTCCTTCTTTCGTTCATCAGAGTTATTAATCAATTCAGACATATTACATCTCCTATATTTACCTACTGGTAAATCCTTTACCGATTTCTGATCGGGTTCATTAAAAAATGATAATGCATTTTAAAACGTTAGTATGTAATACATGTTACAAAAATCAAAAAATTGAACCTTTACCTAATGGTAAAGCGCTTACCTGAAGGTAAGTCGTTTACCGTTTACCGTTTACCG
>JAGLNY010000310.1 GCA_023139255.1 Spirochaetales bacterium | reverse complement strand
AAGCTGGAACCATTTTCCCGGGGCCAAACCATCCCAAATCCCCGCCTTTACTTTTGCTGGGACAAGTTGAAAAATCCCGCGCAATTGACCTGAAATTTGCTCCCTGGCGAATTTTACGCAGCAACTGTTCTGCCAGACTTCTGTCTTTAACTAAAATATGACTTGCTCTCCATTCCATGATTAATCCTTTAAACACCTGTATGCAGCATTTCAATATAGTATCTAGGTTCTATAGATTCACGTTCTATCCCGAGAATTTCCAGCGTCTCAAGCAAACGCTTCTTAGCAGCGGAAACACGTTTCCCGGAGTCTGTATCCAGTAATATTTCCATCTCTATAAAAAATCCTAGTTTCTCAACATCAGAAACTTCTATAGTCATATCACCATAGGTGTAAGATTTACCAACTTTTATTTTGGCAGCAGAGATAATATAGCCTGAATCAAGGGCAAATCGTGTAAATTCCGCTGCATCTGAAACGGTGAATTCAATTTCATCATTTACTTCTATGCCCTCTTTTCGGGATTTGTTTTTTCTAGTAACAACAAAGGTGTTTCCTATAGTTCGGAGCCTGAATTGAGTAATATGAGTGGTTTCCGGCAAGCTGAAATAAACATCCTCTTTTTTATAAGATCTTGAGTCAAACAATCCCAGTCTCTCTTTTATTAATTTCTGCATCTGTACAAGAGAAGGGATATGGGCTTTCAGCTCTATCTCAAATGTCATTGAGTTATTACTCTTTCCATGGAAAAATCATTCCCCTCAAAGTTCTGGATCCTACCCTATCCCGTTCATCAATCAGGAGTGCATTCCATGGAATTTTCTTTCTATTTGCATCCGGGTTCTCTTCCAGATAGTCATATTTAAGCAGTAGAAGCTTTGTCGCATCCTGATGACACATTAAAATAGCAGCAAACCCTGGAATTAAAAAAGCGGTCATTACTGAAAGAATTATATTTATGATGGTATAAATAAACAGAAATAAACTGAATCCAAGATTGTCAAAAATTAGCAGAAAACATTTTTTCAGTGTTTTTTTTGGCGAGTTGCCCAACTGAACAATCAACGGAAAATAATACATAAGTGCCATAGTAGCAAACAAAGCAACCCAGAAAAGCAAGGCTACCAAAACAGCACCCAAAATACCCTCAAACCCTGCATAAAATGGAATTACAAAGAAAGCAATAACCAATAGAATTACCATAAACAGTGCGTGAAAGAGCCCGGGTTTCCAGGATATCTTAAGATATTCCCAAAAATCCCTAAAACCAGGCCGCTGATAGAAAGCATATTCCTTCACAAAATAAGCTACGCCGCAAATAAAAATGTTCAACGCACCCAAAAACAAGAGTGAAAGGATAGCCCCAATGGCAACATTAAATTGAAATGTTAAAAACGCGCCATACCCAACTGCCAAACTGAGGACAAATCCGATATTCAGGACAATAATACCAATCAGGTTGTCCCAGCCATCAAAAAAAGCTTTCTTTATAAAAAATCCAAACATTACATTAACACCTTCATAATTAAAAATTATAATTGACTCACTTATCTTATTGACTAAAAGATAACAAATTACACAATCTTAATCCAGTATGAAGGAGATATAAAAAAGCGTATTAAAAACCGTTAACGTTTTGGGTGTTGATCCTGTGCAGACCGGTCTTCTGAAAGAGTAAGCCTAAGAATCCATCCGCACCCGGCTGTAATAACGCCAAGGAAAACCAACGCAGATGAGATCCCAAAAGTATCAATTGCTATGCCTAACAAGGGTGCGACTGCTGCAGTTGTAAGGCTTTTCAGCTGAGACTCTACTGATAAGCCGGCAGCCATCGCATTCCTTTCAATCAGATTGCTAATATAGTCTACTTCCATCGGCCGCCGTAGATTCTGGATAACAAATAACATCACAAAACACAAAACTGCTGCACCCGGAACAAGCAGCCGTAAAAACAGCCCGGATAGCACTATCATAACGGCACTGAGAAAGAACAGTATGTTGATACTTGATACAGGGTCTCTACCCTTTCGGACAAATTTTGAAGATCTTTTTGAGGCAGTAGATGTTAACAGGTAAATACCGGCATATACAAGCCCCACCATCAAGGGGGTCCGTTGTTCAGTAGTAATACATAGAAGGAAAGGTATGGCAACTGCCGTCTGGGCCAGGATAGGCTGAATATAATCCTTTACTGATTTAAAGATTCCGCCATAAAATCCTGAATTTAAAGCTATGATTCTGGACTTTTTTGCAGCGAAAAGTGATAACAACCCATAAAAGCTCTCTTTATACCGTTTCCTCCAACCCGCATTTTTGTGTTTGTCACTATCAGGAAAATCCAGTTCTGAAGGATAGCTTGCAATCAGGAATAAACCGATTACATAGGGAATTACTGAGCTTATAAATATTACCCGGTAACTACCGG
>JAGLNY010000031.1 GCA_023139255.1 Spirochaetales bacterium | reverse complement strand
GTATTACTGCGGACTTTTCTCTGGACTTTCACCCAGGTTTTTTTCCATGTGACTCTTGGTATGATGATTGCTATACTGCTGAACAGACCGATGAAACTTCGTGGATTCTACCGGACACTCCTGTTGTTCCCCTGGGCAGTTCCGCAGATAATTGCAGTTCTTGCATGGCGTGGTGAATTCAACTATGAATATGGACTATTTAACCTCCTGATAAAAAAGTTCGGCGGTCAGCCGATAAACTGGATGTCTAATCCCGTCTGGAACTTTATTGCAATGAACCTGACGAATATCTGGTTGGGAGTTCCTTTCATGACAGTGATCCTGCTTGGAGGGCTGCAGAGCGTTGACCCCTCCTATTATGAGGCTGCTGAGATGGATGGATCCGGCAAACTCAGTAGTTTTAGACGGATAACCCTGCCGTTGATGAAGCCGATAACTACTCCGGCAATTATTCTTGGGGTTATCTGGACATTCAACCAGTTCAATGTACCGTATTTTATAAACCAGTTTGAGCTTGAAACATCCGATATCCTCGTGACAGCACTTTTCAGGGCGGCATTTGAGTATAATCGGTATGGATTTGCCTCAATGTTTGCGCTTGTTATTTTTATAATCCTGCTGGGATTTACTCTCATTTATATCAAAATAACTAAATTTAATTTAGGATTTGAGATTTCCGGCGGTAGGAAAGCGCAGATGAAGGCAGTGGGGGAATAGCCATGGAACAAAATAGTAATATAATAATAAGAGGCCTAAAATGGTTTTTTGCCCCGAGAAGACGATCAGACAGCCCCTTTAAGCGAACGATTATACATATTATCCTTATAGTGCTTTGTATAGCGGCAGTCTACCCTATATTACGGATTGTCTCTGTATCATTACGTCCGGGAAACCGGCTTCTCTCAACATCACTTATGCTTATACCTGAAAACGCGACATTCGAGAGTTTCCGGAAGGTAATTATGGAAAGGGATTTTCTGCTATGGATATGGAATAGTCTCCTGATCACCATCACAACGTCATTCCTGGGCGTTTCAATAGCCTCGATATCAGCATACGGTGTATCACGCTGGAATTTTCCCGGCAGGAGAGCAGGCATGATTTTTCTGCTGGCAACGCAAATGATTCCTGCAGCAATGCTTATGGTTCCTATCTATATAATCTCCATCAAACTCGGCTTGGTAAACAGCTGGAGAGGAGTTGTAATAGCGTATTCCGTGAGTTCTGTCCCATTCTCAATTTGGATACTCAAAGGGTATTACGATACCATACCCATTGAGCTGGAGCAGGCGGCTATGATTGACGGTACCACAAGGTTGGGGGCCTTTTACCGTGTAATACTGCCTCTATCCACACCATCCCTGGCAATTGCCTTTCTTTTCAATTTTACCCAGGTGTGGAACGACTTCCTGATAGCAAGAATTATGCTTCAGCGGGCGGATTATTTCACCTGGCCGCTTGGCCTGCAGAGGATGCAGGGACAATTTCAGACTCAATGGGGAGAATTTGCCGCGGCGGCACTACTGGTATCAATACCGGTAATGATACTTTTCCAGCTCTCCTCAAAGTGGCTGATATCCGGGCTTACACTAGGTTCTGTAAAAGGGTAAATAGAGATGAAAACGAGAGTAAGAAAATTTCAGATAATAGCAATTCTGATACTGTCAGTATTGATTTTTTCCATACTGTCCGGCTGTTCAACATTTAATGATGCTGAGGCGGTTGAAAGTGAGCAAAATAATATAATTTACCTCAACCTGACATGGCATCAGCATCAGCCATTATACTATGAGGACCCGGATACCGGTGTAGTAACCCGACCCTGGGTACGTGTGCATGCCACAAAAGATTATTACGATATGGTCTCAATTCTCAGGGAATATCCTGAAATACACGTGACTTTCAATCTAACGCCAGTGCTTCTCCTGCAGATAGATGCATACAGGAACGGCACAAAAGATTTATACTGGGTTCTCGCGGAAAAACCTGCCGGTGAACTGAATACTGATGAAAAACGGTTCATACTTGAGAGATTTTTTGATGCCAACTGGAATAATATGATACGAAAGTTCCCACGGTATAGTCAGCTGCTCGCAAAAAGGGGTGATGGCTCCCCGGAATCGGTCGAAAACGCACTAACGGTTTTTACTGAGCAGGATTTTCGTGATCTGCAAATATGGTTTAACCTTGCCTGGTTTGATCCTGATTTTCTTACGGACGAACCATTGATGAGCCTTGTGAGGAAAGGGGAGAACTTTACTGAGTCAGATAAAACAATAATTTTTGATGTTACTCTGGATGTACTGAACAGGATTGTCCCCGAGCATCGTGAACTTCAGGATGCAGGGCAAATTGAGGTTATCACTACCCCGTACGCACATCCTATACTCCCGCTTGTGTATAACAGTGATCTTGGGGAAAAAGGGGATCCGACATCCGACATGCCTGAACGATTCTCTTTCCCGAATGATGCAATTAACCATCTACGGATCAGTGTTGAACGGTATCTCTCGGATTTCGGTAGAGAACCATCCGGGCTCTGGCCGGCTGAAGGGTCAGTAGGGCAGGATATAATAAGGATAGTAAGTGAAGCAGGATTTAAGTGGATGGCCAGCGGCGAGCAGGTTCTTGCTGCATCCCTGGGGATACCGGGATTTACACGAAACTCCTATGAAATTGTGGATCAGGCTGATGAATTATATCGTCCCTATATTGTCCGTGATCAGAAAAGCGGGTCAGAAATGTATATGGTTTTCCGGGATCTCAGAATTTCAGACTTAGTAGGGTTTGAGTATTCGGGTACCCCAGCAGAGCGTGCCGCACAGGATTTTATAGACAGGATTGAGGCAATCAGACTGCAGCTTAAAGAGAGTGGAGAACCAGGCCCGCATTTGGTTTCTGTCATCCTTGATGGAGAAAATGCATGGGAACATTATCCGAACGATGGGAGAGAGTTCCTGCATGCCCTTTACAGGAAACTGGAAGAGAGTAGTACCATCAAAACTACTACCGTATCTCTGTATATTGAAAAATACCCGGAGCAGCGGGAAATTGAGGAACTCTGGTGGGGCAGCTGGTTTACCCCGGACTATTCCACCTGGATAGGTGAGGATGAGGAGAACACCGCATGGGAATATCTTCTCCAGACAAGAGAAATGCTGGCAAAATATGATATCGCGGGAAGAAAACAGACAACTGAGGAGTCCCTGAATGCGGCACTCGATGCCATGTACCTTGCGGAAGGGTCAGACTGGTTTTGGTGGTATGGTGCCGATCAGGACAGCGGGGTGGATGAATATTTTGATGAAGCATACCGTGCCCTGTTGAGAAAAGTTTATGAGGAGCTTGATGAGGAAGTCCCGGCATTCATCTCGGTACCAATTATCCCGGAACGTCCTGCTTCACCGGTAAAAACTCCGGAAGGGATATTTGTCCCGGTAATTGATGGAATCATTCATCCTGTGGAATGGGAGCTTGCAGGATATTTTTCCAGATCCGGCGGGGCGATGGCACGGGCAGAAGATGTTTTGGAAAAACTCTACTATGGCTGGGATAAGGACTCTTTCTATTTCGGTGCAGTAAGCAGGGAAGAGTGGGGAAGTTTGACTGAAGATGGGGTTTTTACTCTTTATTTTTCACTTCCCGGGCAGGAGGATGTAATCAGCCTCAGTGAGGGGGATACACCTCTCGGGTTCGGTGCGGGATACAAAATCGAATTTTATCGAACACCGCAGGGAACAAGCATGGAACTATATACTGTTGGGTTGTATAACACCTGGGAGAAAACCGACAGCACAGGAGCATATGCCGTATCAGGAAAAAATCTGGAGTTTTCACTGCCGTTCAACAACCTCCCGGCAATCCAGCCTGGCGATCAATTCTATTTCCGTGCATACCTGAATAGGGGGAATAGTGATATATCCCCTATCCCTGCAGATGGTCCTGCCCGTGTTATTATGCCGAATCTACTGGATTCTGAACCTGTCATGGCTGTTAACGATGCAGTCGGAGATGATTACGGACCCGGAACCTATGTTTATCCGACTGATACAGTATTCATTGATGGTGCTTTTGATATATTATCATTCACAGCAGCGGAAAATGAAGACTACTATCTTTTTAGCTATACTTTGGATGCCCCGATTCAAAATCCATGGGGATCCGGAGTTGGGTTGTCTATCCAGACTTTCGATATCTATATAGATATCGACCCGGGTGCAGGAACAGGAAGAGAGGAACTTCTTGAGGGAAGAAATGCATCTTTACAGGAAGGCAACGGATGGGATTATGCTGTTTGGGTTGAGGGTTGGAGTCAGAAACTCATTGGGGGACTGGACGACCAGTCTTTGGCTGAGGTCTCCGGGACACCGGTAAAAGTTCTGGTAGATGCTGAGAAAGGTAAAGTTACCATTCTCGTTAAGCGGGATGCAATGACAGATGCCGGTCCGGTTGAGAACTGGGGTGTTGCTGCAGTAGTATTGGGGCAGGAAGGTTACCCGTCACCTGGGGTTAGAAGAGTGCGTGATATTCAGGAAAGTGCATCTCAATGGAAGTTCGGCGGGGCTGATATTGAGGGAGAAAAAGACCCAACGAGGATCATAGATCTTGTTGTCCCGGGCGATGCCGATTGGAATCAGGAAGATGTGTTGGCAGATGGGAAAATTCCGCTTATTCTGAGCAATTGAGGCTTATTGGAAAGTACCCTGTATCCATGGTTACAGGGTAAGAGATTAATATTGTACCCGGCCGGTAATGAAGTAATGTTGTTTTCCGGCTTCATGTACAAACCTGAGGGAATATGGACGACAAAAAAAGTAAAAACAAGCGGATAACAATCAATGATATTGCACGAATATCCGGTTACTCAAAAACATCAGTCTCTTTTGCCTTTAATGAACCGAAGAGAATTTCTGAGAAAGCACGAAATCTGATTATTAAGGTTGCCGAGGATTTAGGCTATATTCCTGACCCGCTTGCCAGGAATTTCTCTTTGCGGAAACATCACAGTATTGGTATATTGCTTCCCCAATTAATTAACAGTGCCTTGAGTAATCCTTTTGTTGCTCAGGTTATTCAGGGGGTGGGTTCAGTCTGCCAAAAATACGGTTACACTCTTACCTTAATTCCTCCTTTAAATGAGAGTGTCTCAGATGCAGTACGTACAGCAGCAGTTGATGGATTGATTACCCTGGGAATGGAAGCGGAAATGAAAGTTGTTAATGTAATCCGGCAACGGAAGATTCCCTATGTAACTATTGATGGGTCACCTTCTGCAAACATGCCCAGTATAAATATCCGTGACCGGGAAGCTGCAAAAGATATCATGAAGTTGGTACTGGATGCAGGACACAGGCAGATAACTATAGTCTCACTTCCTGAGGGTGATGATGAGCTGGGTGTTCATGACAGTGTCACCTGGTTCAGGATGGAGGGTTACAATGAGGCACTTGCTGAATGCAGTATGTGCCTTGAATCCACAGAAATAACAATCCTGACGGCAGAGTGTTCGATTGATGGCGGGAAAAAGGCCGGGGCAGCTATACTAAAAGAATTCAGCAGGCCAACTGCCGTTATCTGCATGAGTGATATTATAGCAATCGGCTGCCAGCAGGAATTTCAGGCAGCCGGCCTGATTATCCCAAATGATATTTCAATGGTTGGATTTGATAACATCATTGAGTCAGCGATGGTTACGCCTGCACTTACAACGGTGGATCAACCGGGTGGCGAAAAGGGACGACAGGCTACTGAACTGGTGTTCCAGCTTATCAGGGGTGAGGTTGATGATGCAGCACATCATCATATTATTGTTCCCTACAGGATAATCCAGAGACAATCATTAAAAACGCTATAAATTCATGCTGTCTGACAACAGCCTGCCGAATGTTACCATTTCATTTTCGCTATATGTCTCTTTTCTCAGGGCCGGTGTTTTTCCGTCATTCTTATATCTGGGTATAATATGGATGTGAAGATGCGGAACTTCCTGACCTGAAGCCGCACCATTATTTATCATAATGTTAAATCCGTCAAAACTAAGTTTTTCCTTCATGTTTTCAGCGAGCTGTTTGGCTGTGATTAATAATTGTGCGAGGATATGGTCTGGACATTCCAGTATAGTTTTATACTCTTCTTTGGCAATTACCAGTACATGTCCTTTATTTACCGGGGCAATGTCCAGAATTGCTATGCACAGCCCATCTTCATAAATTTTAACCGAGGGCAACTCACCCAGGATGATTTTTGTAAATAGTGTTGACATTTGTATCTCCTCCTCCGGTTTTCCGTTTCCTGCCTTCTGTTATTGTACACGCTTCACGGTAGTTTGTGCAAATCAATATAAATCCGTGTAAAAAAGGATTGAATAAAAATCAGAACTATACTAAAATCCTGTTCCGATGCGTTTTTAATGAATTAAGACTTTATAACTGAAATACATAGCATTTCAACTTGATCAAATAAATTTCAAAAAATGTATGCAAAAAATTATTTGTTGCTTAATACGGGTAACCCATCAATCTGTAGATTACAGTTTGTAAGGTTTTTGGTATGCAGGCACGAGTATTATATGACCGGAATTTTCCGGGGGAATATGAGGAAAAAGAGATGGCAGAAATTAGTATGATGAGAAATATCGGCATAAGTGCTCATATTGATTCAGGTAAAACTACCTTGACAGAGCGGATGCTGTTTTATTGTAACAGAATTCACACAATTCACGAAGTTCGAGGAAAGGATGGAGTCGGGGCAACTATGGATTCCATGGAGCTGGAGAAAGAGAGGGGAATTACTATCACCTCTGCAGCAACAAATGTTACCTGGAAAGATATTGACATTAATGTTATTGATACTCCGGGGCATGTGGATTTCACGATTGAGGTCGAACGGTCACTTCGGGTTCTTGACGGTGCAGTTTTGGTACTATGCTCTGTTGGTGGTGTTCAGTCACAGTCGATTACTGTAGACCGACAGATGAAACGGTACAATGTACCGAAGATAGCATTCATCAATAAATGTGACAGAACCGGTGCAGACCCCTATAAAGTAAAAGAACAGCTTATTACTAAACTCGGGCATAAAGCAGTTCTTATGCAGATACCGATTGGTCTTGAGGATCGCCTGCAGGGAGTCATCGATCTCATAACCATGAAGGCAATCTATTTTGATGGATCTCAGGGGGGAGAAGTTCGGTATGAAGAAATACCCGGGGAACTTTTAGCAGAAGCTGAGGAAAAACGTGAGGAAATGCTGGATGCAGTCTCCCTGTATTCTGATGAGCTCATGGAAGCAATGCTGGAAGAGAACGTAACAGAGAAACTGATTTATGACGCAATTAGGGAAGGAACCCTTTCCCTCGATCTGACTCCTGTTTTTATGGGTTCGGCGTATAAAAACAAGGGTATTCAACCCCTGATGGATGCAGTAGTGAAATTCCTGCCAAATCCGGCAGAAGTTGAGAACAAGGCACTGGATCTGGACGAGGACGAGAAGGAAATTATCCTTCAGTCGGATGAAACAAAACCGAATGTCGCACTTGCTTTTAAGCTTGAGGACGGTCAATACGGGCAGCTTACCTACATCCGTGTATATCAGGGATCGATTAAAAAAGGTGATGAACTCTATAATGTACGATCCAGAAAGAAATTTAAGGTTGGCCGTCTGGTGAGAATGCATGCAAACAATATGGAAGATATCCAGGAAGCCAGGTGCGGTGATATTGCCGCACTATTCGGAATTGAATGTGCATCAGGTGACACTTTTTGTGCAACTCACCTGAATTACTCAATGACCAGTATGTTTGTACCGAATCCGGTCATAAGTCTCGCCATTGACCCGATTGATAAAAAAGCTGCTGACAATATGGCAAAAGCCCTCAACCGCTTCACCAAAGAAGACCCCACATTCAGGACCTATGTGGATCCGGAATCGAACCAGACTATCGTTCAGGGAATGGGGGAGCTGCATCTCGAAGTGTATATTGAGAGAATGAAGCGTGAGTATAAAGCAGAAGTTGAAACCGGCAGGCCTCAGGTAGCCTATAGGGAGACCATCAGCAAACTGGCAGATTTCAATTATACCCATAAAAAACAAACAGGTGGTTCCGGACAATACGGTCGGGTTTCCGGGTTTATTGAACCAAACCATGAAAGTGATTATGAGTTTATTGATAAAATTAAGGGTGGAGTTATCCCGACAGAATATATACCATCATGTAATAAGGGGTTCCAGTCAGCATTGAAAAAAGGAACTCTCATTGGATTTCCGATTGTCGGTGTCCGTGTAACTATCAATGATGGTCAATATCATGCAGTGGATTCTTCTGATATGGCTTTTCAAACAGCATCACTTAGTGCTTTTCGGGAAGTATACCCCCGGGCTAATCCCATTATCCTTGAACCGATTATGAAGGTGAGTGTGGAAGGTCCGACTGAATTTCAGGGCAATATTTTTGGCAGTATTAATCAGCGTCGTGGTATAATCGTAAGTGCGGTTGAGGAAGGAACATTTTGTACTGTTGAAGCAGATGTGCCGCTGAGTGAGATGTTCGGGTACTCAACTACTCTTCGATCCCTTACCCAGGGGAAGGCTGAATTTACGATGGAGTTTGCAAAATACGGCAAAGTTCCCCAGAGTGTTTCTGAGGAATTGAAGAAAGCTTATGAAGAGAAAAGACGAAAGGAATCTGGAAAATAGAGAGTATTTTAGTTATTGGGAGAAATAGATGGTAAGAGAAGAATTAATAAAAAGAAGCCCGTTGAGAATACTGGAGAAATCCATTCACGGCGGGCTTGGGAAAGGCAAGCTTGGAGTTATAGCTTCCAGGCAGGGAATAGGTAAAACAGCATGTCTGGTGCATATGGCCACTGATAAACTGTTTCGAAATGAGCAGGTTATTCATGTATCATTCTCACGGAATGTCGGGCATGTCATTTCATGGTATGAAGATATATTCACAGAGATCTCAAAAAAGCAGGATCTTGAGAATGCAATGAATGTACATGATGAAGTAATCAAGCATCGTGTAATTATGAATTTCAGTCAGGAGAATGTTTCTGTTGGACAAATTCTGAACAGCCTGAAGGCGATGATTAAGGATGGCGGTTTTAAGGCAGATGCTGTATTTTTTGATGGGTACAAGATGACTGTCTCCGAAGAAGCGGATCTTGACCAGATAAAAGCATTCGCAGCTGAGATGAATATAGAGGTATGGTTTAGTGTGTCACCTGTTAAGCAGGATGTTGAGGTAGACCAGTACGGTGTTCCTGAGACAATGAGTAAATTTGTTAATAAACTTGATGTGCTGATCGGTCTTAAATATCAGGATGATCATGTAATGATGACAGTTGTTCGTGATCACGGCAGTACAGAACCGGTTAAAATAGCTTTGAAACTTGATCCCAAGACTATGCTGATTTCAGAAGAATAGGGAATAATTTCCGGTGTGATTAATCTGACAGACTCTTAAACCCAGGCGTCAGGTTCTGTCTTTTCCATGAGGACAATAACTTCTGCTGAGATGCTTTCACCCATTCCTACCGATCCCAGTCCCTCAGCAGTTTTTGCCTTAATAGATATATGATCGATGTCCATCATGAGCAAGCCGGCGAGACTTTTTTGGATGGTGTTTTTATAGGGCTTCAGACTGGGTTTTTCCAGGTGAATGACTGAATCCATATGTATTAAGGAGAAACCTGCGATACACATTTTTTCCATGACTATTGCAAGTAAATCCCGGCTGTCTGCATCTTTCCATTCCGGATCCCCGGGTGTGAACAGTTCCCCAATGTCCCCCAGGACGGCTGCACCCAGCATGGCATCGATAAGCGCATGAATAAGTACATCACCGTCAGAATGTGCTTCGGCTCCTGTCTGAGAATCGATAACTATGCCTCCCAGTTTCAGGAGTCTTCCTGGAACCAGCCTATGTGTATCACTGCCAAATCCAATTCTCATTTATTAGGTTCTCCTTGAGTTCCTGTATGGGATTTTACATCAGAGTAAAAAGTTATTTTTTTGTTCACCGGATCCCCCGGAACAGTTTTTACTTTCCCCCCCCAGTCTGTAAACACCTCTGTATCATCATGGCACATTTTACCTTGCAGTTTTGCTGTCCGGTGGGCTGAGAGTATTTCAGAAAACCGGAATGTCTGAGGTGTCTGGATTCCGGCAAATTGCCTTCGATCATAATGCCCATTGATCATCATATCGTTATCGATGGATTTTATTGCATCAATTAGTGGAATAACCGGAGCTGCTCCGCCGAATTCATGGGCAGCTTCGAGTGTTGATAATATAAGTTTTTTCGTTACCCATGGACGTGATGCATCATGGATAAGGACAAGTTCCGGGGGAGCTGCGGAAACTGCTTTCTCAAATCCATAGAGCAGCCCGTTATATACAGAATCCTGACGTGTGCTTCCGCCTTCAACCAGCAT
>JAGLNY010000309.1 GCA_023139255.1 Spirochaetales bacterium | reverse complement strand
TGATCCTGGAAGGTGACGAATTTACTGCCGACCATCCGGTCGAAGGGGTATGGGCGGGGAAAAACAGTCTGATGATGGGTGACCGGACGGAACTGGCAATAATAACCAAATATCAAAAAGATGCGTATGAAAACGGTATAGTGCTGCTTCCCGTACAGATTACCCCGATAGGCAGTGATGGATCGTACTACAATCCGGGAGGCGGGTATACCTATCATTATTCCGCGGTAATTCGTGGGACAACCGGGAATACCGGCCATATACAGTGGCAGTCGATTACCGACCCGATTCAAAATAAACCGGAAGAATCCACCCGGGGTGCCATCGAACCCACCATAATTGAGTTGAAGGATGGCCGTATCCTGATGGTGCTGCGGGGCAGCAACGGCGGGACCAAAGATCCTGAATATAAGATTCCCAGCTACAGATGGTACAGCATCTCAAATGATGGGGCAAAAACATTCTCCAAGCCGCAGCCATGGACATACCCTGATGGGGAAAAATTCTTTTCTCCGTCAGCCTGTTCACAGCTGATGGAACATTCCAATGGCCGGTATTATTGGATCGGCAACATTAATAAAGAGAACTCACAAGCCAATATGCCGCGCAGCCCTCTCTATATCGGTGAGGTTGATCCACAGAGTTTGCTCCTGAAAAAAGAGACCTTATGTAAAATAGCCGAGATTGAGGAGGGACAGAGCCTGGAAGTCACCTACTCCAACTTTTTTGCAAAGGAAGACCGGGAAACCGGGGATGTGCTGGTTTATATGACAGCATTTCACGCCGAACCGGGTAATGGCTTCGGTGCAGATGCCTATGAATACAGGATCAGGATTGAATAGGGAACAAGCTCTGCAAGTGACCGGAATCAGCATACTCACTGTTATTGCTGAACCAGGCGGGTGGGGTAGCTGATTTTTTTGATATGGGGAATAGCAGAGAATAATTATCCTTGTTTCTCATTACTCATCTCTATAAGCGTTTTTAACGAGATAATGCTAAGGATTGAAGTGTATTTTATAGAGTATGAGAACACAATACTCCTACGATGCACATAAAGGGTGGACTTGGTAACTATTGGGTACCAACTAATTAACATAGGTGAAGTAGTAATGTTCTACCAGGGTAGGCTACATGAATTTATCCATTTTTTTTGTCAAATAAAGGAAAAAATCCATACTCCATTCCTGAATGCCCCGCTGTTCTTTCTTGGGTAAAAAGCGCTGAACATCAAGCTGTGCAACATTCCAGTCGATCTTTCGAATAGTCATTTCCAAAGAATTAATAAACCATTCTTTTGTTACGGTAATGTTTTCTCCTGACCATGGTCCTTGTTGGAAAAGGGCGTTTTGAAGCAATTCAAAGTTTGGTTGAATTTCCTGGGAGACGTACCAGATGTAGTCATACCAGTCACGGCCTTTCACATACTTACGACAGAGAAGGGCATGCGATTTGTTGGCGAATCCGGATTCCAACGTCTGAGTGGTGATAGGAGCAATAGAAGGAAATGTAATATAACTTGTTTCAAATTCTGAACCGGCAGGAGGGTTTGTATCGATTTCGAGTTTAATCCTTATTTTTTTTCCATTATGGCGGTCGAAAGGAAGATTCAGCAACAAAACCTTCCCGATAGAGTCAGTTTTTAGAAAAGCTTTCTGAACTGCTGTGTTAGCATTTGCTTTATCGATTAATTCAAAATCTATACCTTCCTGAGCGCAGTCTTTACCTACTCTGTCAAGATAAAATTGCCACCGGAATTTGAGATCAGGTTTTTTAAGAAGAAAATCAAGGTCTTCTGAATATCGATTTGTTCTATTAATGATCCTTAGGCAAGTTCCTCCATGAAAAATCACTTCAGAAAATATACCTGCCCGGGATAGGCTGGTAAGTACATAATGCTGCATGATTTCCTGTAGTACATTCTCCTGCTCCAAGGTATCCTCTGGAGCATATTCTTCAATTCTTCTTTTTAAGACATCATTGATCATCGTTGGAGTTCCTTTTTCATCTCTTCCAGATAGTGAATTGTCCGTTTATTATGCAAACCGTCTAATATATCGTTATATTGGGAAAAATCGATTTGAGAAATATCCTCTTTTTCCATACGCATGGATTCTGTCAGAAACTCAAGCCCGTCAGTTTCCCATGAAATTTCTTTGCGAAGATAAATCAGGTCGGTGATTGCCCGCAAGGGGTTTGCAATAAAAGCCCAGGAGTTCTCACTTAGTTTAACAGATTCCACACCCGCACGAGGGCTAAGGGTAGGCACTCTTTGAAACGTGAAAAGACCCATAGGAGTGTTAAAGTGTCTGTTTCTTGATGAGGTAACACTGGAGACTTGAAAGACCGCTTCCGGAATCAGACCATGAAAGGATAGAGCGGTTTCAAGGCTGATATGGGATGGTGCATGAAGCATAGCTGCAATCATATATGGATGGGGAGCCGATTTGCGATATTCCCGGGCTAACATGTAAAGTCCTCGTTTCAGCCTCAGAACTTCATTTGCATGTACTGCCCGGTGAATCATTAACTTTCTGGCTCCTTCATTACTATCGGGGAAGAGATTTCCTACGACTGTCCCATTGAAGAGGCCAAATGGTGGGGAAAGTTTGATTATTTTTTCAGTAAGTGTTTGCATCTTACATCTAAGTTACGAAATTCGTAACTTAATTGCAAGATCGAAATAGGGGAAATGTGTCTAAATTCCAAAGATTTGCGGTGTCGGTACATTTTGCATAAACATAAACATTTATATGGAGCAGCAAACCTTTTGGGGGGAGGTACCCTGGATCAGACACCTTTTCCCATTTACTCCCGTGCCAGGCAGTGCGGCCGAGCCTAGGTCGCTTTAACATATAGCCCACGGTAAGGCGAAGCCGTCCGCTGGTATGAGCGAAGCCGTCCGCCTGGTAAAGGTTAACCAGCCGCGAAGGATAAGGCTTTAGCCGTTCCCCGGTTGTTTAGTCTTGGAGGGAGGTGGGTAACTGCCGACTTTAAGCGTAGACAAACGAGCAAGTGGGCCGAAAGCAGTAGCTGAAGTGAGTTGGGCTCCTGAGTACAGGAGACCCCGAAATACCACGTGGGAATGCAGATGCTTTTGCCTGAGCAGAATGCAACATCCTGGAAGTCGGAATGGGAAGACGACAGGAATTCCAAGGTTTACTAACCGGGGGTCAGGAGACCCTCGGGATTGAAAATCCCCGGCACGCTTGACATGAGTATGTAGCGGCAACATGTACCACACCGGAGGTGGAAAATACATGGAAACGGGACTTGTAAGGATAGCTGAGATAGCTAGAAGGAGACCGAAAGAACGATTCACGGCCTTGGTGCATCACATCAATGCGGAAACGCTGATGGAATGTCACGGGGAATTGCGTATTGCCGATAGGAATGTACTCCGCATAATTAAACGGTTTTTGAGAGCAGGCGTAATGGAAGGGGGTGTAATCTACGACACACCGAGCGGAACGCCGCAAGGTGGGGTCATCAGTCCGATACTTGCAAATGTATACCTCCATTATGTGCTGGATCTCTGGTTTGAGAAGGTGGTAAGAAGACAATGTGCAGGAGAGAAAACC
>JAGLNY010000308.1 GCA_023139255.1 Spirochaetales bacterium | reverse complement strand
TTTTCTAACCTTCAACCAACTGGTCGAACCGGATCGTCTGGCAGAAATAAAAGAATTAACCAACTTGATAGAAGAAGAGTTCAGAAGCGGAAACAAAAGAAGGGTAAACCTGGATCCAGGTATTCTCTCTGAGACCAGGTTCATTCTTGCAACGACAAAGGACCGGGGACATAGAGTGCCGCTTAAAAATGGCATATACGGGGAGGTAACACTTATCTATATGAACAAAGAATTTAAGCCGCTTCCCTGGACCTATGCTGATTTTTGCGATCCTGTCTATCGTAATCTTTTAAAAGAGATAAGAAAATTATACCTTAAGCAACTTAAGTAAATTTCATAAAATATGAAGTTGGCTGGATTCATGATTACATGAATCTTACATTCCCAACAGGTATTTGATAGAACTATAAGCAGAATATTGAGTTGAACTTCTTCAGCTAAAATTGTTTCTACACATCTCAATCAGGTGATATCGGTTATCGGCCCCTGTTTTAGTGAAAATATTTTGTAAATGCTGTTGTACGGTACTTTTTTGTATCCCGAGAGCCTCGACAAAACTTTTTGTTGTGCCTTCTGTCATGATCAGCAGTCTGGTGATCTCAAGCTCCCGTTTAGTTAGGTCGTAATTCGTCAAGTCGCATGGGAGGGGTGGGGCGAGGATGTTTATCTGTTTTTCCAGAGAATCAATCTTTTTCTGTGCGGTATCCAGCTGACGGTGTAAGGCCGTAATGCTATCCTGTATCGATATTTTAGCCTCTTTTTTGCGTGCGGCAACGACAGTAGCGATAATTGTCCGGAAAAGTGTTGACAACCCCTCTATCTCCTTGGGCATGAAAAAAGCCAGGGAAGATTTCCTGGACTCATTCATTACACGTCTCTGATGGTTAAGGTAGTACAGGAGGCTAACTGTTTGCAACTGTCATTTTCTGATATTTTAACGTTATGGAAAAAGATTCCCATTTCATGGTTTTCTCCCATAGGTGTTTACAATCTCCCATGAGGTTGGTTTGCATGGGAGTAAAGTGTATTTCGTGGGAGAATACTTAGCTATAGGTAATGAAAAATACTCTGTGTTTTTATTAAGTCTCGCTTTTCTCCCATAAGTATTGATAATCTCCCATAATATGTTATCATATGGGAGAAAATAAAAAAATAGTGGGTGAAAGATGCATCAATTCGATTACGTTAAACTTAAAGAAAGCAGATGGGACGGCGAGATTCTTTCCTTTGTGGCTCAGATACATGAGCATAAGGGAAAACAGGAGCTGTATTACAGACAAAAGCCAGTCGAATTGGAACGACTTGTTGAGATAGCGAAGATTCAGAGTACCGAGAGCTCGAACAAGATCGAAGGTATCGAGGCTACGAGTGCAAGGGTTCGCCAGTTGGTTGAAGAGAAAACCGCTCCAAAGGATCGGGATGAACAGGAGATCGCTGGGTATCGGGATATCCTGAATACAATCCATGAAAGTTATGAATTTATACCGCTTAAATCAGATATTATACTTCAATTACATCGAGACTTGTTGTCATACACTGATAAATCATTCGGTGGCAAGTTCAAGAATACGCAAAACTACATCAGTGAAACTAATGCTGACGGTTCTGTTTTTACAAGATTCACTCCAATTGCACCGCATGAAACACCACAGGCTATGGAAGCAATATGCATTGGGTATCAAGAAGCTATTGATCGGCAGGTTGTCGATCCACTCATATTGATTCCCACCTATATCTGCGATTTTCTATGCATTCATCCATTCAATGATGGCAATGGGCGTATGAGTAGACTTCTGACCACATTGTTATTTTATAAATGCGGCTATATGGTAGGCAGATACATCAGTGTGGAGAAAAAGATCGAGAAAACCAAGGATAATTATTATGATGTACTCAGGCAGATATCAACCGGGTGGCATGATAATGGGAATGACTATACTCCTTTCATCAAGTATTTTCTGGGTATCATCCTGAATTGCTACAAGGATTTCGAAAATCGGATCGGCTCGATTGACCGTAAAAGCACTCCCTATGATATTGTCAGGAAGGTTGTAAGTGAAACCCTGGGTGTATTCACTAAGAAGGAAATCCTCGAACAATGTCCTAGCATTAAGAGTTCGTCGGTCGAAGCTGCTTTAAAGAAACTCAAGGAAGAGGGATACATTCTTAGCCAAGGAAGCGGCAGGAGTACTACCTACGTGCGAAATCCAGATTATTAGAAAATCTCAATTAAACAAAAATAAATATCTATTTTTGAATATTTTTCCTCTATATTCCAGTAATACTCTATATGAGACCTGTTAAAAAATTTATTCAACTCATCACAATACTATTATTTCTTGGATTTTGCATATCCTGTGAATTTTTTAGTAATACCCATAAGATTACGGTGATATTCTCAGAGAAATCCCCATGGGAAACAGCACAGGGTAAAAATGTCTGGTATCTGCTTCGCTGGAATGATCCTGAACTGGGGATCTGTGAAAAATATATTCCGGCAGGGACGGAAAAAACGGTTATTGAAGTCTCAAAAGGAGGGATGACTGTTTTGGCGGCATATCCTGCCGGTAACGGTACCCCTCTGGGTGCTTTTGTAACAATAGAGGATGTCGTACCTGGGGGGACGAAGGCAAAACTTTCTTATTCTGATGGGGCTGCAGCGGAAATCCTGCTAAAGGCTGAATCTTTTTTTCCCGGAGTGATACACGGGGTAAATGCAGGAAAACTGTCATGCACCATGGCAGAAACAAGCGATGGGGATAGTTGGAGAGTACAAAAGAATGAGCTGTTTTGGGCAATACTACAGAGAACACTTGGAATAGACTCTATTAAAATTCTTCCATTGTTACCGGTTAGCTTATATGCAGTTCCTGAAGGATTCTGGATTTCTGATACACCATTAAGGCCGGGATTCAGAGTACACTCTACCGGAACAATAGAGTTGAGCGGGTTTTATCAGGGAACATTCAAATACCTGCTTCCTTCAGAAAATCTTATGCTGGTTATAATTGGGCAAGAGAGTGAGGTCTATTGGTATATCACAAGTGTTTTCCCGGATTTTCTAAGAATAATGGATACAGAGGGGAGTAAATAGTAAACCGGAGAC
>JAGLNY010000307.1 GCA_023139255.1 Spirochaetales bacterium | reverse complement strand
ACCTGCATACCCTCTGCTGCATCGGTGATGCAGGCACGCTGCAGCTCCGGAGCACCTTCAATCTTTACCATACACATACCGCAGGTCCCAAGTGAGGTAAGGTCTTCATGTCGGCAAAGAGTGGGAATTTCGATACCGGCCTGTAACGCAGCATCCAGTAGTGTTGTTCCTTCAGAAACTTGAACTGTAGTTTTATCTATGGTTAAGGTAATCATCAAAGTGCCTCCCTGATATAATTTTTCTGACGGATGAGTGCTTGAAGTTCACCGTTGAAATTCTTAAGAATTGATTTAACCGGCATCTCCACAGATTTCCCGAAGGGGCAGAATGAAGAACCACGCATAATATCTGCAGTCTCAACCATAAGATCCAGAAACTCGCGTTTTCCTTTTCCAAGAACAATACTATCAGCCATATAGGAGAGCTGGCGTGTTCCATAGCGGCAGGGAAAGCATTTGCCGCAAGATTCTTCAGCAAAAAACCGCATCGCAACCTCTAAAACTTCTGCCATGGAGATATCGGTATTCATAACCACAACCGCACCTGATCCGAAAATCCCATCCCTTTTTTTCATTGAATCGAAATCAAGATGAAAATCCAGGGCTTCTGATGTGTAAATCGGTCCGGCAGTACCGCCTATCTGTACAGCTTTCAGTGTACCAACGACACCACCGGCCATGGAAATCAAATCTTTAACGGTGGAGCCCATAGGGGCTTCGTATATTCCTGGGTTATTAACTTTTCCGCTAAGGCAGTAAAGTTTCGGTCCTGGACTGTGGTGGGACCCGATTGAACGAAACCAGTCAGATCCGTATTGGAGAATGAGGGCAGCGCATGCAAGAGTTTCTACATTATTTATGAAAGTCGGTCGGTCCCACAATCCTTTTTCTGATGGAAAGGGTGGTTTACTCCATGGTATGCCCCGATTTCCCATGAGTGAATTCAGAAGTGCTGTCTCATCACCCACTACATAGGAGCCCCCTCCCTTAATGATATCTATGGTAAATGAGAATCCGGCGGTAATATTCTCTCCAAGAAATCCCGCATCATCAGCCTCTTGCAAAGTTTTTTCGAGCTGCTCAGCTATTTTCGGATATTCTCCCCGAATATAGATATACCCTTTGTTTGCCCCTACAGCATAAGCGGCGATAATCATTCCCTCAATCATCATATGTGGAGAGTGAGTCATGATAAATCGATCCTTGAATGTTCCCGGTTCTCCCTCATCTGCGTTGCAGACAAGATATGACGGGGCTTCACGTGTTGCGGTTTTCCACTTTACTGCTGTGGGGAATCCGGCTCCACCACGTCCGAGGAGCCATGCATTTTCGATTTTTTCCACTATCTGGTCAGGTGTCATTGTTAGTGCTTTTTTTAATCCTGTATATCCATTAGCTCTCTGATAACCTTTAATACTGGGAGAAAGATTTTTGAATTTAAGAAAATAATCTGATTGTTTCATACGGATTTCTCCTTTCCGTTTCTACAGTTGATGATCAGATTGTCAACAATATCAATGGTCAGGCTTGTGTAGAGGGTGTCATTGATCATCATGTTTGGGGCGGTGTCGCAACTGCCCAGACAATTTACGACTTCAAGAGTGAAGATATCGTCTTTGGTAGTTTCTCCCCGCTTAATTCCAAGTTCATGAGAGATATACTCGTATATTTCAAGTGAACTGCTTATTCTGCAGCTGAGGGAGTCGCAAATCCGAAGTACAAATTTTCCCCTTGGGGTAGGAGAAAAAAGGTGATAGAAACTCATAACCCCGTCAACTTCAGCGATTGAGAGCCCAAGTGTCTGAGCAATCTCTTTTCTTTCATTTTCCGGGATGTAGTTCTTTGAATTTTTACGATTCTGCATTGAGTGGAACAGATGAAGTATATTCTCACGATTCCTCTCTTTCGTCGAATTATCAACAATTCCCATACGTTACTCCTTTTTATGGTCATCACCCAGGAATCAATGACCATTGATTTTTGCGAATAGGTAAAAAAACCCGAAGTATCAGGGAGCGGCTGGATGCCTTACATATCGGTGGCTGCGGTAAACCCGCATAAACTAAACAACCTGTCGGCCTTTCGTCCGACAGAAAGACCTTTTCCTGAAGCTTCAGGTTTCCAAGTGCCCGTAGTATCAGTGACCCGGTTTTCAAAACCGGAATCCCGCTTTAATTATTCCATAGATGCTATAAACTGCCCTCAATATAATGCTCAAGTTGATCTATCAAAATATTTTTTTCTGTTATCAAGGCCATTACCAGATCACCGATTGATATAACCCCTAACAACTGTCCGTTTTTTATAACCGGCAGATGTCTTATCCTTTTGTTGGTCATTAAGGCCATACAATCATCAATTTCTTTCATGGGATCTATACAGATCACTTCAGATGTCATAATTTCCTGTACTGGAGTTTCCATAGACAGTTTTTTCTGTGTGGCTGAAGCGCGTGTATAATCCCTTTCAGAAACAATTCCAGCAATGCGATTGTTCTTATCAAGAACAAGAAGAGCCCCGACATTATGAACCTGCATGAGATTAAGTGCTGTTTTTATTTCTGTTTCAGGGGTAACGGACCAGATTTGATTTCCTTTTTTAGCGAGAATGTCCTGAACTAGTTCCATAAATACATCCTTTTATCGAGCGGTATGAGCGAACAGAATGTTACATTCAAGAAAAACTCAAAGATAAGAAAAACAGGATGTGAAAAGTTGGTGCATAAGGCTGATGACTATATATTAAAAAGCAGTAATTACTGTTCTAAGTACTATTCTAAAGGTGCAACGAACTGATTACAAGAGAAAAAGATAGGGAAATCGATAAATAATTATTTTTACACAGACATGTAGGGTGTTGAAAAGATAAAAAAAGAGTGATTGGGGGGAAAAGAGCAAACTTGTTTTCCGATTATTGTAATAATTCTTTAATAAAAACAGGATATGAGTTATTCTTACACTATGGATAATAAAGCGGATAATACAGAAACTAAATATAGATTACTGTTTGAGAATATGACCTCAGCATTTGCTCTGCATGAGATGATATATGATGAAAGTGGAAAACCGATAGACTACAGATTCCTGGAAATCAATTCTGCATTTGAGGAAATGACTGGTTTACCAAAAGAAAAAGTGGTGGGGAAAACGGTTCTGCAGATAATACCGAATACAGAGCCCTATTGGATTGAGCTTTATGCAAAGGTTGTGTATACCGGGTTCCCGACACCTTTCCAGAATTATGCACGGGAACAAGACCGTTACTATGATGGGTGGGCATACAGACCTCAGGAAGGACAGTTTGCGGTTATATTCACGGATATTAGCGAATTTAAAATTATTGAGAAAGAACTTACCGAATATCGTGATAATCTGGAGATATTGGCCGCAGAAAGAGCGGCAAAACTTGTAGAGAGCGAACAGCGGTTTCATCTGCTGTTTGATCATACAACCGAGCCTATCCTGATTGTTGATACTGAAGGTACTATTCTTGAATTTAACAATGCAGCAAAGGTTTTCCTCGATTACTCCGATGAGCAATTAAAGAACTTGAATTTTTATAAATTACTGACAAAAGAAGCCTCAGGAGGGAACCAGAAAGAGACACTTTTTCCTGTTACCCTAAGCAACGGGTCTTTTTCAACAGAAACGGAACTGATAAGCAGGAACGGCAGTGTTTTTCCGGTAATGCTTACTGCCAGCAGGATCCAGATGGATAGTGATACCTATATTGCCATGATTATCTCAAACAGGTCTGAGCAGAAGAAAATGGAACAATCCCTGGTTGAGGCAAAAGAACAGGCTGAACGAGCCAGTCAGGCGAAAAGTTTTTTTCTGGCAAATATAAGCCATGAAATTCGTACACCGATAAACGCTATTCTCGGTATGGTCTACCTTATGCAGGATACGCAGCTTACAGAACAGCAGCGAGAGTATATGAAAAATATCAGTTCAGCAGCAAGGACATTGTTTGGGACGATAAACGGTATTCTTGATTTCTCGAAAATTGAATCGGGAAAAATGCAAATAGAGACACAGTCATTTAATCTTAAAAACCTGATACGGGATATCCTTCCTGTTTTCAGTCTGGCTGCAGATGAGAAGGGGCTGGAATTCAGGACAAATATTGAGGAAGATATTCCTGAATTTGTAATTGGTGATGCTTTCAGAATTTCGCAAATTCTTAGTAATTTGCTATCAAACGCGGTAAAATTTACAGAAAAAGGTTTTATTGGGATTTCTGTTTCCCGATTGGTACAACTGCACGATATAGCGCACCTTGAGTTTGTCATTAAGGATTTTGGTATTGGTTTGACTAAGGAAGAAATTGATGTTGTTTTCAAGCCCTTTGAGCAGGCGGATGAATCTGTAACAAGGAAATACGGCGGAACAGGGTTAGGGCTGGCAATTTCCCACGAACTGGCTGTTCTCATGGGAGGAAAAATTACCGTTTCCAGCAAAAAAGGAGAAGGAAGTACGTTCATACTTAAACTCCCGCTTCATATTAGTAAAAACAGTGATGATAGCCTTACCCCAAACATGGATATGAGCATTCTGGAAAAAGCCAGGATACTTCTTGCGGAAGATCATGATATAACCCGTAAGGTTTTGGTTGAGATAATAAAAACTACCGGGGCGGATGTTACTGTTGCAAGGAATGGTAGAGAAGCAGTTGAACTTGTGAGAAAATATGATTTTGATATCATTCTATTGGATATTCAAATGCCGGTAATGGACGGATTAACTGCGGCAAAAGAGATCCGGAAGCTTAACAAACCTGGTGTGAAGGAAATTATTATCCTTGCTATAACAGCACATGCGATGATAGAGGATATCAGAAAAAGCTGGGCCGCAGGTATGAACGGCCATATCACAAAACCGATAAGAGCAGAAGCCTTAAACAGACAGCTTTGTGCCTGGATAAGCAGTCGAAAAAAAGGGAAACCGGAGAACGGGTGAGATTACTCACCTTTGCATTTGCTATGCAAATGCCAGAGACCGGAAGATTAAATAATTTTCGTCTCCCGTCTCCTGTGTTTCTACCTGACAACAATATTAACAAGTTTATTTGGTACTGCAATAACTTTTATTATCAATTTTCCCTTTGTCCATTCCTGGATGCGTTCATTTGCAAAAGCCTGCTCTTTTAAAGCCTCCTGATCCATTCCTACAGGCAGTTCAACTTTAGCACGAACTTTACCGTTAACCTGGAATACAACCTCTGTTACATTTTCTCTGGTCATTTCCTCATCCCATTCCGGCCATGGCTGGTTTGCGATTGATGGATTGTTCCCTATTTTTTCCCATATTTCTTCTGCAATATGCGGGGCATAGGGTGCAAGGAGGAGGATAAATGGTTCCCAGATTTCTTTATAGAGAGAACTTGCTTTATAGAGTTCATTTATAAATATCATCATTTGTGCTATGGCTGTATTGAACTCAAGTGCTGCTGTATCAAGGGATACCTTCTTAATTGTCTTATGAAGCAGTTTCCTGAGAGACTCCGGTGCATCACTGTTTTCGACAGGTCGTTCTGAGGCCAATCTCCAAACTCTGTCCAGAAAACGGTGTACACCAGAGAGTCCGCTTGTTGCCCAGGGTTTTGAGACCTGGAGCGGTCCCATAAACATTTCATACATTCTCATTGAGTCAGCCCCGAAAGAGTGGATTATATCATCAGGATTAATTACATTTTTAAGGCTCTTGGACATTTTTGCAATAACCCGTTCAAGTTTTTCGCCGGTTGCTTTCTCAATAAACACATCAGGGTCGGTTTCTTCGACCATATCAATTGAAACGAGAGATTTATTTTTTCTCTGATAAGCAAAGGAGGTTATCATTCCTTGGTTAATAAGGCGCTGGAAAGGTTCTGTCGTGTTAACGATATTAAGGTCAAAAAGAACCTTATGCCAGAACCTTGCATAAAGCAGGTGTAAAACCGCATGTTCCTGCCCACCAACATAGAGGTCAACAGGCATCCAATACTCTATTTTTTCAGGGTCAGCAAAAGATTTAGTATTTTTCGGGTCAAGATAGCGGAGATAATACCAGCATGAGCCGGCCCACTGCGGCATAGTGTTGGTTTCCCTGCGAGCTTTTTCCCCGCAAACAGGACAGGTGGTGTTAACCCATTCCGGGACAGTTGCCAGAGGACTTTCTCCGGTACCGGAAGGTGCATATGAGGCAATCTCCGGGAGTTGGAGGGGAAGTTCTTCTTCAGGAACAGGGACAGTACCGCAGGAATCACAGTGTACCAGGGGTATGGGTTCTCCCCAATAACGCTGTCTGCTGAATATCCAGTCGCGCAGTTTATAGTTAACGGCCTTTTTACCAAGGCTCTTCTTTTCAAGCCAATCAATCATGGTGTTGATTGCATCTTCTTTGTTCAGGTTGTTAATGAACCCGGAATTAATATGTGTACCATCACCAAGGAAAGCTGCCTGAGAGATATCACCACCTTCAAGAACCGGGATAATTGGCAGGTTAAATGTTTTTGCAAACTCCCAGTCCCGGTCATCATGAGCCGGGACAGCCATAATTGCGCCGGATCCATAGGAAATTAATACATAATCGGCAATCCAGATGGGTATTCTCTCATTATTTACCGGATTTACGGCATAAGATCCGGAAAACACGCCGGTTTTCTCTTTTGCAAGGTCTGTACGCTCAAGGTCGGATTTTTTCGCCGCTTCCTCAATATATTTCTCAACAGTTTCCCGCTGTCCGGGAGTTGTTATGGTGTTTACCAACAGGTGTTCCGGGGAAAGGACCATATAGGTTGCACCAAAAAGAGTATCAGGACGTGTTGTGTATACCGGAATTTCTCCTTTGCCGCCCTCTACCTGAAAAATAACATCAGCGCCTTCACTTCTGCCTATCCAGTTTCGCTGCTGGGCTTTGATAGAGTCAGTCCAGTCCAGAATATCAAGATCCTCGAGGAGTCTGTCAGCATACTTTGTGATTTTCAGAATCCATTGACGAATATTTTTTCGTGTTACACGGGTACCGCAGCGATCGCAGTTTCCGTCTTTTACTTCTTCATTTGCCAGCCCTGTTTTACAGTCAGGACACCAGTTAATTGGAGTTTCTGATTCATACGCAAGCCCCATTTTATAAAGCTGAAGAAAAATCCACTGGGTCCAGTGATAATAGTCTTTAGTGTGAGTTGATATTTCCCGATCCCAGTCATAACAGAATCCAAAGCTTTTTATTTGCTTTCTGAAGTGAATAATATTTTTTTCTGTGGTAACCCGGGGATGAGTACCTGTCTGGATGGCATAATTTTCTGCAGGAAGACCAAAAGAGTCGAATCCCATAGGGTGAAGGACATTATATCCTTTCATTCTGAGGTATCTGCAGTAAATATCTGTTGCGGTATATCCTTCCGGATGCCCGACATGAAGGCCTACGCCTGAAGGATACGGGAACATATCCAGGACATACATGCGTTTTTCTTCAGGAACTGCGGGGTCTTCTTTTACAGAAAATGTTTTGTTCTTTTCCCAGAAGTTTTGCCACTTCTGTTCAATTGTATTAAATGGGTATTTACTCATGCAGGCATAATACAGGTGGGGGGGAGATTTTGTCAACGTTTATCAGGTGCTGGTGTTTACAAAGCGCTAGTAATAATTTCAGCTCCAAACTTTTTACAATTTTCTATGCTTTTGTTATCCGGATTCCATAAGCATTTAATGCCTTCATTTATTAGTGTGAATCCGGATTTTTCCAATAATGTATTAATCTTTGACAGTGATTCTCCACTCCACCCATAACAACCAAAAGCGCAGGCTTTTTTATTTTTAAATTTCAGTCCTTCAATTTCTTCAAGAATGCCGGCAGTCGCACTCGTTATGCCTTTACCAATTGTAGGAGAACCTACCAGTATTAATTTTGATTTGAATACTTCTGTAATAATGTCGTTTTTGTCTGTTTTTGAAATATTGAACAATTTAAGATTGACCATGCTGTCTTCTTTTTTTATGCCTAATGCTATATTCTCCGCCATAACTTTAGTACCGTTCCACATAGTATCATAAAGAATCGTTATTTGATTCTCCTGATAATTCCTGGACCAGGTAAGATATTTTTCAACAATCTGAGTAGGATTATCACGCCAAATTACCCCGTGACTTGTTGCAATTATATCAATAGGAAGGTTTAGGGCTAGTATTTCATGAATTTTTTTCTCAACAAGAGGGCTGAATGGTGTCAGGATATTTGCATAATATTTAATGCATTCTGCAAAAAGCTCCGATTGATCAACAAGATCATTAAACATGTATCCAGTCGCATAATGCTGCCCGAACGCATCATTGCTGAAAAGAATATTATCACCTGTCAGGTAACTCGCCATACTATCCGGCCAATGAAGCATTTTCATCTCTACGAATACAAGTGCTTTTCCATTTCCTATATCCAGTACATCTCCGGTTTTGACCGGGTGGAAATTCCAATTTTGGTGATAGTGCCCTTTAATTGTTTTTATTCCATATTCAGTGCAATATATGGGAGTATCAGGGATGTAACTCATTAACTCGGGGAGACTTCCGCTATGATCAATTTCCGCATGGTTGACTACCATAAAATCGATTTTGTTTAAATCAATTTCTTTTTTCAAATTTTCCACATATTCTTTTGCATAAGGTTTCCATACGGTATCAATAAGGACATTTTTTTCTTCTTTAATCAGATAAGAATTATAAGTTGATCCCCTGTGAGTCGAATACTCATTACCATGAAATTTCTGTAATTCCCAATCAATCTTACCAACCCAAGCCACATTGTTTTTTACATGAATATTCATTGTTTTCTCCTATAAAAATCCCGGATTTCCTCTATTCTATAACGCTCGTTGCTCTGTGTCTATGTATGACTGTACCTCGCCCTTATTCTTTCAGTGTACGAATTAAGAGTAAATGTATGGTTACACCGATAGCAATGAGAATTAAAAGGATACGTACAAATAGATTTTGAACGATAACAAATGCTGATACTAGTATGGTAAGCCACAAAAAGGAGATAGCCAGAACCTTTATTTTTAAGGGCACTCCTTTTTTCTCACGATAATTAGTAATGTATTTTCCAAACCATTTGATATGCAGGAGCCAATTATAAAAACCATTTGAACTTTTAGCAAAGCAAAAAGCTGCAAGCAAAAGAAAAGGAGTTGTTGGTAAAAGAGGCAAAAAAACACCAAGAAAACCGAGTAGAACAGATATGGTTCCTGAAATTACTAACAAACCACTAAGAAATTTATTTGAGACTTTGATTTCCTGGTTTGGTTCCGGCAGCCCCTGATTACCATTTACCTTGCTTTCGTCCATAACACTCCGCTATTAAATAAGTCTGTTTAATGCATGAATTATCAGTCATTAACAGAAAAAAAGTACTTTGTGCATGAAATTTCATACAGGAGAGACTCTTTCAAAAATAGGTATTTTTGAAATTGCCTCAGAACTCTTCTGTAACTCACTTCTCTTCTGTTTCTCCAATTCTGATACGTACCCAGTGTTATTATAGATATAGTTTATTCAAATACTAATCATTCTCGTCCGAATCCCGGGCAGGGGTAAAAATGACAGACTCAATTCTGTTTCCCCGCATTGACCGTATGGTAAATACCCCAATATTTGTAGTAACGGTTTGCTTAACACTGGGGATAATGCCGAGTTCCTCAATTATTAAACCGGCAACAGTACCTATATGCTTGCTGTGATCAACGTTCAGATCAAAAACATCCTCAAGCTGTTGTATAGAAGTTTCTCCCATTATCCTAAACGAACCGTTTTCCATATCAAGGATTCTCTCTTCTGCACCACTTTCATGTTCATCATATAATTCCCCGAACAGCTCCTCGATAACATCTTCCATGGTGACAACACCTGATAAACCGCCATACTCATCCAGGACCGTTGCCATATGCAGTTTGTTGGCTTTAAAAGATGCGAACATCTGGTGAGCTTTCCGGGTCTCCGGGACGAAGATTGGGTGTTTCATGATATCAGACACCTTGCGGGATCCCTCTTTTTTGAGGATATGCCGCAAGAGATCCCTGGTGAGCAGTATCCCAATAATATGTTCCGGAGAATCGCCAAATACCGGGATTCTGGCAAAACCGCTTTCAATTATCTTCGGCATAGCAGCATCCAGAGTAAGATCCCCGCTGATACTAAAAACATCAGTCCGGTGAGTCATTATTGTATGTACATCAATATCATCAAAGCGAAATACATTCTGCACAAAAGTTGTTTCATAATCCTCAACCATACCCTGGGTTTGGGCAATATTTACTGCATGCATTATCCCTTCCTGGGATATAACTGTTTTTTGCTCACCGGAAAAAACTCTTGTTATAACAGAACTTATACCATTTATCAGGAAAATAAGCGGAAACATGATCCAGGTGAGCCCGCGTATGGGATATGCCATGATACGGCAAATTGTCTCATTGTGAATCATTGCAATCTGTTTGGGTGTTATCTCGGCGAATATCAGGACTGCAAGCGTCAGGATTCCTGTTGCATACGCAACGGCATAATTCCCGTAATACTGGATTACTGTAGCAGTAGTTAGGGCGGATGCAGCGATATTCACAAGATTGTTACCTATAAGGATAGTCGAAAGCAAAATATCCGGTTTTTTTGACAGAGAAGCAGCCAGTTTTCCTGTCCGGCCTTTCCCGGTCTGAAGGTCTTTTTCCTGGATAAAAGTTAATGATATAAAAGCTGTTTCCGTTCCCGAGAAAATTGCCGACAGCACAAGGAGGAGTCCGATATATACAATTTGTATTGTCATATCGACAGCTCTCTGCTGGCGAAAGGCACTAAACTCATTATTTCAGATGGTACTGCCATGCTGCTGGAGAGGGTGTGTCCGTAAATTGTTGAACTTGATAAATGAGGGTCCGGGTCGTCTGGTTCTGATGATAAAGATGTCTGTTTCATAATGATATACTATACTACGAGATAGGCATTGGTTCAAT
>JAGLNY010000306.1 GCA_023139255.1 Spirochaetales bacterium | reverse complement strand
GGGATTACACCGAATAAATACAGGAAAGCGGAATAAACTTTTCTTGACAATGGTTCCATTATGTGGTACCATCCATGATATGGGAAAACATGAAAAGTTATTACAAAAGCTTCAGCATAAACCAGTGTCTGCAAATATATCATGACACGATATTGAGAGCCTCATTTTATCCTATGGTGCGAAACGAAAAGAAGGTTCAGGCTCGAGAGTAACTTTTATTCTAAATGGAGTAGTTGCTACTTTCCATCGACCACATGGTTCAGAAAAAACAGATCGAGGGGCAATCAAGTCTGTAATTAAATTTTTACAAAATACTAACGTAATACAGGAGGAAGAGAATGACATATAAAGGTTATATTGCACAGGTTAAGTTAGATGAAGAAGCAAAAACTTTTTATGGTGAGATTCTCAATTCATCAGCAATAATTCACTTCCGGGGTGAGAGTGTGTCAGCTCTTGAAAGATCCTTTCATGAAGGTGTTGATGAATATCTGGAAACCTGCAAAGAAGAGGGAATTGATCCGGAGAAAACCTTTTCGGGAGAATTCCGCTTAAGGATATCTCCAGAATTACATAAAAAAGTTTTTTTGTATGCAAAGCAAGAACATATTTCACTGAATTCATTTGTTAAAGAATCACTTGAGGAAAAAGTACTGAAAGAAGGTTAAGCCTTATTAATGGCATTCATCAGTCATTTACAAACAACAAACAGAGTTAATACCCGCTGCCAATGCTCACATGCTGCTTCCTGAACTCTCCGGGACTCATATCCAGATATTTTCTGAACAATCTACTGAAATAGAGTTCATCTGAAAATCCGCATCGATAGGCAATCTCCTTAATGGAAAGCCCCTCCTGCAGAAGCAGAGTTCGGCTTAAGTCAAGTCTTGATTTGAGGATATACTGTTTCGGGGGTATGCCTATCCTCTTTTTAAATACACGACTTGTATAATCATGGCTGTAAGGTGAGAGTACAAGGGCTTTTCTCAGGACATCTTCCTCTGTAAGATGCTCCTGAATGGAGGAGAGCATCTGGAAAATAAAGTTGTACTCTCCCTGCTGATTACTATTTTCTGATAAAAAGGCGTCATATATAAACTCAGAGAGAATAGAGTGAAATAGAGAATACTGCTCCAACCTTTTTCTCCCGCTGGATGCCAGTTTTTTATATTTGTCAAATAGAGATTTTACATATCCCCAATCAGAAAATTTTACTAGCTTTCTATAGTTGATCAGGGAAAAAAAATCGATCTCGCCGAAGACTTTCAGGTCAAAATGCTGGGCTGCAGCTATAAAAAAATCATCACCTATGTTTTTTGCGAATAAGGGTGCTCCCGGTACAGCAAGAAATGCTTTCCCCTCCGTTACCAAATAGATTTCATCTCCCTGAAAGAATTCCGCTTTACCGCCGGTACAAATAAAGAGATCATAATCACTGTACATTGCTTTCTCTATGGACCAGTAGTCGGAGTGCTGACGCTGGAAAAAGGGTTGCTGATTTATAATCAATTTCAGGCTTTCAGGTGGAAGACGTTCCAAAAAGTCGACGGTTTTGTCCATGTCTTTCTCCGTTATTGACAATGGTAATATCTGTTTTTTCATTTTAGCATGAAATGAAAGGTATCAATACCCCAGGGCAAGCTGCCAGAACCGCCAAAGGCGGTTCTCTTCCGCTGAAAACTGCGAAGCCGTTTAAGGGGCAGGGGTATTTCACCTTGCGTTCTCAGCCCGGACAACCAAAGGTTGTCTTTTCGGAAATGGACCATCAAGCTGCTCCACTTCTCTCGCTCGTTTGAGAATAAAGCAGTATAAATGAGGAGTAGGAAAAATGGATAAAAAAAACCAGATAAGGATTGCAGTCATTGGAATCGGGAGTATGGGAATGGATCATTTACGAAGTATTGCCAAGACTGCAAATACGGAGCTGGCAGCGATCTGCGATCTGGACAGGGAAAAAGCTGACAGACTCGCTGAAGAGTATGCAGTCAAAGCATTTTATGATCATAAAAACCTTCTGGAATGGGGTGAATTTGACGGAATTCTGATAGCAACACCTCATTATAATCATACGGTTATAGCTATTGATGCTTTTGAGAAGGGTTTTCATGTGCTTACTGAAAAACCTGTTGGTGTTCATGCCAACGATATTAAAAAAATGACATCAGCCTGGGAGCGTGCAAAATCAAAAAACCCGAAAATAGTTTTCGCTGCAATGTTCCAGATGAGAACTCAGGGGCACTGGAAGAAAATAAAAGATCTGATCGATTCAGGAGAGTTGGGAAAACTGGTTCGTACAACCTGGATAATAACCGATTGGTTCCGTACTCAATCCTATTACGATAATGGTGACTGGCGGGCAACCTGGAAAGGTGAAGGGGGCGGGGTTCTTCTGAACCAATGTCCTCATCAACTGGATCTTTACCAGTGGTTCGTCGGAGTGCCCGATAAAATAACAGGTTATGCCTCCATAGGAAAATATCACACCATTGAAGTTGAGGATGAAGTAACCGGTTTTTTCCAGTACAACAACGGAATGGTGGGACATTTTATTACCTCAACCGGAGAATCTCCCGGGACAAACCGCCTGGAAATAGTCGGTGAGATGGGTAAAATAATATTCGAAAATGATACACTGACATTTTTCAGGAACAGAAAATCGATGCTGGATCAGCTAAAGGAAGCTGCCGGGGGATTTGAACATTGTGAAAACTGGAAGATCGATATACCCTATCAGACAAACGATGATTCTGCTCACCGGGTAGTGATTGAGAATTTTGCCAATGCCATACTCCATGGTGATGACCTCGTGGCTCAGGCTTCGGAGGGAATCAACTCTGTAGCTATCGGAAATGCCATCATGCTCTCCCATTTTGAAGGGGAAACCGTCAATATGCCGATAAATGGCGATGCCTATGAGAAAAAACTGATGGATCTCATGGAAATAAAAGGAGAAAATCATGAAAGCACCGACCACTAAAATTGCAGTAACGCTTTACAATTTACGGGATTACTGTAAAACCAAAGAGGATCTCGACAATACACTTGGAAAGGTTAAAGCAATTGGATATGAGGCGGTGCAGATTTCCGGCATCGGCCCGATACCCCCGGATGAAGTGAGAGAACTTCTTGATAAACATGAACTCTACTGCTGCGCTACACATGAAAACCTCGATTCCTATGAAAACGATTTTGCTGCTGTTGTAAAAAAACTGAAAATTCTGGGTTGTGATTTTACCGCCCTGGGACATCCGGGAAATGCATTCTGGTCCCCTTCCGGTGCTAAGGATCTTGCTGCAAGACTGGAAAAAGCAGGTAAAAAATTCAGGGAAGAAGGAATAACACTTGCCTATCACAATCACCATATTGAATTCGTTTCATACTCCGACTCCGACTCCAGCAAAACATTTCTCGAAGAACTCTATGAAAACACGACCGGGAATCTTTTTGCCGAACTGGATGTTCACTGGATTCAGAGAGGAGGAGCAGATCCAGCTTCCTGGATCCGAAAAATGGCCGGGCGCACTTCTGTCCTGCACTTCAAGGATTTCACCATGAAAAAAGAAGAAGACAATAGCCCAACTCCCGAATTTGCAGAAATTGGTGAAGGGAACCTCAACTGGAAAGAGATTGTACAAGCTTGTGAAGATACGAATGTTCGCTGGTATGTTGTGGAACAAGATACCCCACGAGGGGAAAGAGATATATTTGAGTCAATTAAGATCTCTTTTGATAATATGAAAAAGATGGGGGTAGAATAGTATGTACTATACAGGTTTTGCCGATGAGGCATCAAAAGATTTTGACAAACAAATAGCCGCTACAAAAGAACTTGGCTGGACAAATATTGAGTCCCGGGCTATCGGTGATAAAAATCTATCTACACTGTCTGATGCTGAATTTGAAGCTGTTTCAGAGAAACTGCAGATGAATGGAGTAACGATAAACTGCTATGGTTCAGCCATCGCCAATTGGGCTAAGGATCCCCGCAGTGAAAAGGATTTTACGGCCAGTAAAAAAGAGCTTGAAGATGTCATTCCCAGAATGCAGAAGCTTGGAATTTCCATGCTCCGCGGAATGAGCTTTGCCGTGGTACGCGATACGGGCCCGGACAGTCCCGAAATAAGGAAAGAAGTTTTTTCAAAGGTGAGAAGTCTGGTGGAGATTTGTAAAGATGCCGGGATCCTCTACCTTCATGAAAACTGCATGAACTACGGCGGCATGTCGCCGGATCATACCCTCAGACTTATAGAAGCGATTAACTCCCCAAATTTCAAACTGGTTTTTGATACAGGTAATCCGGTCATGACCTATGACAGAAGAGGAGAAAAACCCTACAGTAAACAGAACGCCTTTGAGTTCTACCGGCAGGTAAAAGAGTTTGTTCATTACGTGCATATCAAAGATGGTATCTACCAAAATGAAACAGATGGGATCTTCCCAGAAAGCAAATGGACATTTGCCGGAGAAGGCGATGGCTTTGTTAAAGAAATAGTCGCAGATCTTCTTACTAGTGGTTATAACGGCGGATTCTCCATGGAACCTCACATGCAAGTGGTCTTTCATGATAATTCGCAGGATTCAAAAGAAGAGTTAATGTACAAAAATTACATTGAATACGGCCGCAGATTTATGGAACTGGTCGCTGGCGCCTAATGATAGTGCCTGCCTGGTGTGGTGCCTGACACCATAATTTCACATGAGATAGTAATTTTTTGTTTTCATCCCATTATCCCATCTTTCGCCTTTTAATTAGACTGTATAAGTGGTAGATTAAGACAATATTGTCATAATCAGAATTTTAAGGAGGTTCATTATGGGAAAACTAGATAAAGATTTATTATTATTTCAGGCACTGGAATTAAGAAATAATTATGATCGTAAAATCTCCCTATTAAAAAGTATATTCGAAACTACGGGGAGCAAAAGGGACATTTTCTCAGTACGATCTGATATAGATAGAAAGGATTTTGATGATGCTTTTGATTTCAAGCAGGTAGAAAAGGATCTCAAAATATTAGAGACAAAGCGGGTAAAACTTAATCAAGCTGTGCAAATTGAAAATTTTTCCAAAACCTTTCAATTTAAGAGAAGTGATATATCAATTGCAGAAGCTCTGGAAATTAAAAAAGGTCTGCTCTCTGATATTGAAGCCTTGTCCGGAAAAGTCAAGAAATCAGCCTTTAAAGAGATTGTCCATAAGGAAGAACGTGATATTGTACACCGTCCAAAGTTTGCATTTAATGATACCTATAAGGATTACTGCGTTAAACTGAAGGAACTGAGAACCTTAAATGATGCAATTCATCTGATTAATCATTCTGCAACCGTGAAATTTAAGGACGAAAATTAAATTAATGAAATAATATATGGAGACAAGGGAACAAGTGCGAACCTGTCGTGAGGCAGTGTAGCCCGAAGCCTGATTGCGTAAATCAGGAGTGGTTATATCATCTTTCCACTATAAAGAAGAGTGATTGAGGTTAGAAACCTTGGTGGGCACAGAACCCTACACCGTTTACAACTTACGAATTACTTGTTACGCCTTACAAATTTACAGCTTACTATTTACGCGATGGTTCCGCGTCTCCTTTTTTAAATCAAAAGTCCTGGAAAATTCCGAGGAAACCCC
>JAGLNY010000305.1 GCA_023139255.1 Spirochaetales bacterium | reverse complement strand
GCTATATTTACCTTTACTTTTGTCCAATATTCGTGAAATATTGAGGGATTATTATATGTTAAATAGAGAAAGCAGTAAAACTTTAAAAAACTGGTACTATAAAAAACTACGTAAACCACTTCTCATCAGAGGTGCCCGCCAGGTAGGAAAAACGACCCTTGTCAGGATGTTCGCTGAAAAGGAGAATATAAAACTAATTGAAATCAATTGTGAAAAACCATGGAGCTTTATACCGTTAATAGAGGCTTTAGATCCTGTAAAAGTCATAGAGGCAATTGAATTCGAGTTAAATATCACTATCGATCCTGAAAAGTGTTTAATATTTTTTGATGAAGTACAAAAGACTCCTTCTGTTTTGAAGATTCTCCGTTACTTTTACGAAGAGATCCCGGAATACAAAATTATCACAACAGGTTCATTGTTGGAATTTGTTTTGGATGAACCTGAATTCTCTGTACCAGTAGGACGTCTGGAACTTATGTATATGGGACCGTTTTCATTTGAGGAGTTCCTGCTGGCTAATGGAGAGAAATCAGCTCTCCATTTTATACAAAATTATAAAATCGGGGATGAGCTTGCTACTAATTATCACAAAAAACTTACCAAATTACTCCGCATCTATATAGCAGTGGGCGGCATGCCTGAAGTTGTAAATGCTTATACTGAAAAACAAAGTATGATAGAATTAGAGAAGATAAAAAGTTCTATCATCGATACATTTAAGCTGGATTTTCATAAGTATAAAAAAAACACCAATCCTAAACTACTCTCAATCATTTTTGACTCACTCCCAATTCAAATCGGAAAAAAAATAAAGTACTCCAATATCGATAGAACCTACAAATCAAATGAAATCAGTAAATCACTGTACCAACTCAATCTTGCACGAATAGTTTCCAAAGTCTTTAATACAAGCTGCAACGGGATACCACTATCAGCCGAAAGAAAAGAGAATTTCTTTAAATGCTTTTTATTAGACATTGGGTTGATTCATACTCAATTGAAACTAAATCCTTTTGAGACTAGTGAGACAGTTGAATTAAATTATGTAAATAATGGAGTTTTATCAGAGCAATTGATAGCTCAACAACTACATTTTCAACACCTTGACTTTCAGGAACCACAACTCTACTATTGGGCCAGAGAAAAAAAAGCAGCTTCTGCAGAGGTTGACTTTGTGATAGCTGATAGCAAACGACGAATTATTCCGATTGAGGTTAAATCCGGCAGTACCGGCAGCATGCGATCATTGCAAGTAATGATACATGAAAAATCTCTATCTCATGCAGTCAGGTTCAATTCAGAAATCCCCTCGGTATTCCATGAGATAAGGAAAACAGTACTGGGAGATACTGAATACAACTTATACTCCCTTCCTCACTACTTATCAGGACAGATAGTCAGGTTGATGAATGAACTTGATTGAGAATTAGCACATCATTTTTGGAATCCCCTGATTAACGAAAATACACTCGTCCGCGAAGCGTCTCCGGGGTAATCCCCAACACCTTTTTAAATACCCGGGAAAAGTAGAAGGGATCATTAAACCCACAGTGGTAGGCTGCCTCCTTCACTGATAAACCCTCATTATGAATCATGGAATAGCCCAGCAAAATCCGCTCTTTATTGATACAAGCTGTTGGGGACATTCCCAGCTCCTGCTTAAAAAGGGTGTTTACATACTCTGGAGTCAGGCTGAACCGGGCTGCCAGATCCTTTCTGTTGACATCTTTTGTGCAGTTCACTTTAATAAATTCCATCATCCCCTTCATACGTTCACTGACAGTAGTTTCGTTCGGCAGCACCTCCCATCGGGCAGCACAATTGAGCCATATTTCGCGGCAGACAGTGCTTAAAAGTTCCTGCCTGAAAAGGTGGTATCCCGAAAAAAGATCATTGCATTTGTAAAACAGATTGTCCATCAAGTCCATCTTATCTGAGAATGCAGTGCGGTACGCAGGAGAAGGGGACAGGTAAAATTCTCCCTTTCCCCATGAAATACCATCCAAAGGAAGACAATGGATGCAGGATATTGCCCCGCTGCCTGATATTGCTGAAAAAGTATGATTAATTTCCGGAGGAATTAGAAGAACATCTCCCGGCTCAAGTAGTATCTGAAACTGTCCACCAATTCTGCCTTTATAGGCAAAGGAAACACCGGTTTTTTCGTGTTCATCATACCTAAACCTGCCTTCCCTGATGAAAATCATTTCAAAATCCGGAATTCTCCTGGGTCCCCAGCTATTTCTTCCCGTCTGCAGCGTGAAGTAGTTGGCAATGCGAACCTGAGGGTGAATATTCTGAATAGAAATAATCTTATTATAGTCCATGCTTCTGCTATTTTACTCCATTTCCCATTATAGTGAAAGAGTTTAATATATTCATGAAATCTTATATTTAGTATCGAGGTTCTTATGACATTAAGAGAGAATGTACATGCTATCCTTCATTATAAAAATTATCAAACACTACCGGTGGTTCATTTCGGCTTCTGGCCTGAAACCCTTCTTAAGTGGGCAGACGAGGGACACATCAGCAGAAAAGAGGCTGAATCCTGGACAGACTGCAGCGAAGCGGATATCTCTATCGGGCAAAAACTGGGATTTGATTTCAATTGGGGACAAACTTATAGCCCTCAATATCGTTTAGCCCCGCCCTTCCCTCACACAATTCTTGAAGAGCAGGATGACGGAACAATGAAAGTCCTCAATTCAGATGGTGTAATTGTAATGGAGAAACGGGGAGTTGTCTCCATTCCCACAGAAGTCGACCACTATTTTAAAGGCCGGAAGGAGTGGGATGAAGGATTCCGTGAGAAATTTGCTTATTCGGAAAAAAGATATCTTGAGGCTCTTGTTCCTGCAAAAAACCGGATGCTGCCCTTGAATAAAGGGGGAATGGCGTACCTGAAAGAGACAGATTCCCGGGAGACCCCTCTCGGATTACACGCGGGAAGCCTTCTCGGCTATATCCGAAATTTTATTGGTCTGGAAAACCTCAGCTACTTGACGATAGATGACCCGGAACTGCTGCAGGAAATTATTGATACTGTAGCAAATTTGAGTTACAGGATAATCGAATCCGTCCTAAAAACCGGTGCCTCTTTTGATTACCTGCATTTCTGGGAAGATATCTGTTTTAAAAACGGTCCTCTTGTGAACCCTATACTCTTTGCACAATCCATCGGACCCCATTACCGAAAAATCACCGGCCTTGCTGCCTCCTATGGTATAGATATTGTCTCTGTTGACTGCGACGGGATGATTGACAAACTGCTGCCGATCTGGTTGGAAAATGGAGTAAATACTATGTTTCCCATCGAAGTCGGAACATGGGAAGCCAGCATTGCGCCCTGGAGAGAACAGTACGGCCGGGATCTCCGTGGAGTTGGTGGTATGAATAAAACCATGTTTTCCCGGGATTATAGTGCTATTGAACTGGAAGTTGAACGATTGAAACCGCTGGTGGATCTAGGTGGATACATACCCTGTCCCGATCACCGGATTGCCCCGGACGCAAAGTGGGAGAATGTGCAGTACTACTGTGAATTAATGCGTAAAACTTTTGGTGCCTGACACCATAAATGTAGATTTCAGTGCTTGCAACCATGAAAACACTGTTAGAAGCCTCCGATGCATGGCACTGCTAATACCCGCCGAATTTCGCTCCCGTCTCATACATAGCCAGAACATTCTCAAGCGGGGAGCTGTCCTGAATCTGATGGGCGGGTGCAAGGAAATACCCCTGCTCCGGTTTCATCACCTCAAGTACATGCTTTACATGTTCTACAACATCATCTACAGAACCAAAAGACAACTGGTTTGTCGTACTGATCCCGCCATGAAATGACGCCCGTTTCCCAAAATGCCCTATCAAATACTCGGGACTCATATTATGGGCCTCAGGCTGAAGTGTATCGAAGATGGTAACCCCAGCACTAAGATACTCCTCGTACGCCCAGCTGCTGGATCCGCAGGTGTGGATCATAACCGGCAGATTGTGAGATCCGGCCAGTTCGATAAAGGGCAGCTGTCGGGGAAGGATATGTTTTTTGAACATATCCATACTAATCATCGGGGAATCCTGAGTCCCCAGATCTTCCCCAATCCAGACAAATTCAATAAATTCTCTTGTCTTTTCAAGTTCCCGTTCTGTTTTCTCCAATTGAATCCTGAGAAACCGGTCTATCAGGAGAAGCCCTGCCGGATCATCCGTCGCAAGATCTATAAACATCTGATCCATACCGCGAAAAAATCCGGCAGTATTCATTATGCAGGCTAGTCCGGCACCTCCAAGATGCATGCCGTAATTATTATATTTCTTACAAATAGAAGTAAGGGTATCATAGTCAAAGTCATCCGGTGACGGCATAGGCCATTCTGCCACGATCTCTTCTGCAGCACTCTTCAGCGGAAAATCGCAGAAGTCCCAATATCCACCGGCAGAGTGTTCTACCCATCGGGTATGCCAGCCCCACTGAGGATCAATTTTTCTTTCGGGAAGCTCCTGATGAAGCCGGGGGCCAATGTATGGTGCCCTAACACTTCTGATATCAACGCCGAGAGCCTGGCGCAGCCCTTCATCATCGGTCTGATTCAGTCCAAAATGAGCTTTGAGTTTCCGGTCTATTCCCGGATTAGAAAAATAGTTAACTGGTACCCTGTCGTGTTTTTCACGATAAAGAGCGTTTTTCACCCGTCCCCTGGAATTCATACAATACCTCCGCCTATAAGCCTTCTTTAGCCTATCAGGAAAATGAGAATCAGTTCATTGGACTTTTAAGCCGTTTTATAGGATAATATGTTCACTTATGTATAATTCGCTTGTGCAAAAAAGGAGAGTCCTCTGTTAAATCACTTGATCATGCAGTAGTTGTCTATGCAAATATTATTCAGTTTGACCCCTCTATGTCTGTCAATAACATTGATGTGTACAGCAGGATGCTCCTATGGTGTGAATCGGGAAGCGGGAATATTACGGTCAACGGTAATCAGTTCAGGTTCTCCAAAGGCAGCTTTCTCATCCTGCCATGGA
>JAGLNY010000304.1 GCA_023139255.1 Spirochaetales bacterium | reverse complement strand
GCTCATAACAAGAAACAGATTTGGTGGGAAAACAATTGGCTTAGGGATGTGGAGATTCCCTATCTTGAGCACATATTTGCTGGACATTTCAATCCGATGACAGAGGGTTTGAAAAGATTAGCTGCTCATACTGTCGATATGTTTCATCAAAAAAGAATTGAAAGGAGCACAGCCAAAGCGCTGGCATTACTCTTTTTAGAAGAAATACGCTATGTTATTGAAAAATTTCCCGGTGGTTTCCTTGGTGGTTTAAGAAATACAGAATCTAACAGACTGGAAAAAATCATGGATTCTATTCGTGACAATCTATCCGACCCCAACCACATCACTCTTCAATGTCTTTGCGATGTGGGGGGCGTCAGTCTATCGACCCTGAGGCGACTTTTCCTGAAATCAGTCGGGGTCTCACCATACGAATGGATCCTACAGACCCGACTTGAACAGGCACGTTATTATTTGCGAACCACATCAGACTCAGTCGCACAAATTGGTCTAAAAACGGGTTTCGAAGACTCGTCGTATTTTGTACGATTTTTCCATCAAAGAGAGGGAAGAACCCCGCAACAGTATCGGCTCGATGCATATCAGATCTGATCTTGTGTATAGCATACCAGCAATTCACTCCCCTCTACGGTATAAAGCAGCCCGGGAGCCGTACCATCATAACCAAGCCGCACATCTGCCTCAACCTCTCCCAGTTTTACACCGCTCTCTTCTTCACTCTTTTCCTGCCCCTGTGCGTCACGTCAAGGAGACTCCGAAATTTCAATTTTCACCGCTTCCCGAATAAAAGTATCCCGGATTTTACTGTATAAAGAGGTATAATTGGTTGCCTTACACCTGGTATAATCCAGTGTTTCCCCGGTTAGGAGCTTTTTTCGATTGCATTGTTTGTACAGATCTGCCAAACCCGGAATAACAGGAACTGCCGCACGTTTCATACTGGCTCCTTGGGAATTGGATATAGCAGCTGCCCAACTACTCCCGCTCCTTTCACTGGACGAACGGGAAAAATGTATTTCTCAGTCTCTTCTTCCGGAATACCGAGGTACTCATGATAATAGACTCTCCTGATTTGGCGTATAAATGAGGTGACATTCCGGTTCATTACAAGACTTACCGCACATCCCCCGAAACCTGCACCGGTTAGACTGGAGCCCAGCGCCCCTGCTTCCCGTGCCAGCTCAGTAAGCCTGTCGAGCTCGGTGCAGCTTATCTCATGCATGTAGAGACAGCTCTGGTGAGACTCATCCATCAGCCTGCCAAACTCTTTCATATCACCATATTCCAGTAGTTCCGCCGACTGTTCTACCCTCTCCCATTCACTCCATACATGGTGAAAACGCTGGTAGAGTTTAAGGCCTTCTTCTGGTATCGGAAAATCCGATCCATCTTTCCGTATGCAATAGTTCTCTTTGACAAATGATGCAGTCTTTCCCATAAGATTCGCCGACTCATCAAGGGTGTAGAATCCCGTATGAAACAAACCTGGCAACGCCTGGTTTATTTGTTCTTTCGTAAGCCCTGTTTTCGCGGGAGTTATATCACCGATGAAATGTATACTGTCAACCCCATACAACTTCCGGAACGCTTCTGATGCAATTGCCGTTGCAATCCTGCATTCGATGCTTCTTCTGTTATATTGATCCATTGCACGTCGGGTTTTTGGGGCTTCAATTGTTGAATGGGTTACGATAATGGTGTAATCCTGAGGAAAAGGTACTTCCCGAACCTGAAGAGGGTTGAAATCTATCCTGGATACACATCCCTCCTTTCCTAAAAGGATGGCTGCCTGATCCATACCGCCTCCCATCGTCCCGACATACCACTCAGCCTTCCCGCAAAGTTCTGCAAGCATGAGTCGCTTTGGCTTTTCCCGAACAGCTATCCCATTCACTTCCATGAATATGAGGGCTGAAAGAACAACCATAGCAGATGATGAGCTCATACCTGCTGCCTGTGGGATTGTACTGGAAAAAACCATCGAGTATCCTTTCTTCAGGGGATAATCAGTACCAAGCAGTTCGTTAACAGCAGCTTTTATGTAGTTTCCCCAGTGTCCGGTTTCAAAGGGGGGTATTTTCCTGCGGCGTATTTCCTGTTCTGTTACATATTTATCGCCTATAACGCCTTTATCACTGGCAACATACTCGTCAAGGTTAAAAGTGATCCCGCTGTATTCAGGATTGAGGTCATCAACACAAACAATGCCTTTATCATTTGGAATAGCTATTGCCAGAATTCCACAATTTACTGCGACAGGCAGCACGGGACAGTTATTATAATCGGTGTGTTCCCCAATAAGGTTGACCCTGCCGGGGGCTGAGAAGAAAAAAATACCGTCATTGTCACCCATGCAACTGCTGTCACTCGTGTCACTTCTATTGTTTTCCTTTGATGATCCAGGAAGATCTGAATCATTGCAGGAATTCATAGCTTTGATTACCGTTTCTTTGACAGATTGCTGCAGGGGTATAGCATAGAGTTCTACGGCTCTCTCTAAAAGCCGGCAAAATTTTTCTATGGTCTCACCAGGTATTTCCGAATTTTGATGTAGGACAGCATTACTTGATTCTGTGTTGTGGTTTTTCCGGTTCATGCCATATTCTCCCATGAGAACATTATCTACACAATACAATAATGAAAAAGTAGTTCATGATAGCAGCTCCAACTAAGAGGTCACTTTGACCTTTTGTAGAAAAGTCAGTTCACTGCACTTAGGGCAGGTATTGCCGCCGATGCTGCTGATTACACAATCAAGACAGTAGTACTCTTCACAAATGGGACAATAATAGAGTGTTCCCTCACCTTTTTTACCACAGGAAACACATATTCCTACTGCCTCTTTTTCCTGGTATGAAACTTCATGTCTAAATGGCTGCGGGGTCTTTTTCTGGAGACGGTAAGGATTTCTAAATAATAACATTTGCTTTGCCTCTTACTAAAGTTCCTGGTTTAATGGATGATGGGAGGAGCTCGATCATCATGATATTTATTGCAAGCTTCTTCATGAGATGACAATTCTGTTTCAGAATGTAGTTTTGCAGCCTCATTGTCCCGCTTACCTCATTGTATCATTACTTCATTTATCATTTGTTTGGAATGATAAATTTGGAGTTACGATACCTTAAAAGGACCAGACAAAAGATTCATGTTTAAGAATATTTTTCGTTAACGGGAAGTTATTTTCACAGTTTGAAGAAAAGATATTTCCTTACAATGAGGACAGGTAAATCCTCCAATTGCATGGACAGCACATTCTAACCCATAATACTTTCTGCAAACTGGACAATAAAAAATTTTCCCCGTTATTATATCCCCACATACTGCACATATTCTTACGTTAGCTTCATCAATGGGAGACACCTTATGCTGGAACTTTCGAGGAGCATGCCCTAAATATTTATAAACTTTTTTTTTGAATAATTTCATAAAAATTTTTTACTAATTTACTTTCTTTTTCACTATCATTAAGTTTTAATTATAACTTTGTATACGTGAATTTTCGAATTAAACGAAAATCTGTAAACACTTCACAAGACGGCTGCTTTTCTAAATCTAATTCTGGTTTTCTACAATTATTACCAGGAGTCTCTGTGAATTATTTAATTATTTTTTTTATAAATTGACATTTTATAATTCAAAGCTGAATCTGTAAAAACGCTGTTTCATGAAAATTATATATGACACTCCTGTAAAAAGCAATCTTTACGAACGGTTTATTAGAACTTATTCAGATTTATTTGGATTTGTCCGGACATCCGTATGCAGCTTTATTAGTGACTTAAAGCAAATTAAAGCAGTCTGCTAAATAATAATATTCAAACTGAGGAGTATCGCATTTACTATTTTTTATACATTTAATTTTGTGTACACCTTGCGTATTTCCTTTTCAGGATGTATTGTAAATTGATAAAGATGAGTAGTGGGGTAAATAATAAAAAAAGTAAATTAAAAAAAGAGGCAGAATACATGAAAATCTTCAAAAAGAAAATTAGCATGAATTCAAACACTCTATCTCATGGAAACACCCATACGATTGGCATTAACACAGAACATCCTGAAAAATTTTGTACTAGCTGCGGAAAGCCCATAACAGGTGATTTGTATTACTGTCTTTTTTGCAGAAAGTACTATGATATTGAGTGTGTTACAAAAACAATTGGCGG
>JAGLNY010000303.1 GCA_023139255.1 Spirochaetales bacterium | reverse complement strand
TCAGAATAGTTTGCGAACTTCATCAACTGCTCTCTCAAAATCCCAGTCCTGTATAAATAAATCAATCGAGTTCTGTACATCGACGGCTGATTGTTTATAGTGTCCGTTTTTTGCTGTCATCATTATAGCGAGATCAGGCTTCAGATGCTTCAGTACATGATTTCCTTCAAATATTACACCCGGAACATCGAAACTGGCCATCCGCCTGATTACTTCACCCAAAGCTTCGGCCATGGATTCCTGTCGTGCCTGAACCCAGATCACTCTCTCGGCTCCTGCTGCAATATATTTCCCGGTATCGGTTCCCGGGGTATTGATTAATGCTTCATCCTCAATTATTGCATACGGGACATCAAGTGTATTGCAAATCCCGCAAGTATCTTCATGACCTCGCGGGCATTTATCATCTGCATGGCGTATGCAGGCGGTTACCTTGCAGACAGCCCAGTTCTCAAGGCAGGGTATAAGTTTCCGGATCAGGGTGGTCTTTCCCAGCTTGCTTGCTGCGGCAGCAATACAGATAGTTTTCATGTTTTATACCTTTGAGACCTTTACCGCACAGGCTTTGAATTCCGGTATCTTGGCTATTGGATCCAGGGCGGCAATCGTAAGGGCATTTGCAGGATGTTCATGAAAATGAAATGCCATAAAAACAGTTCCCTGCCGTACCTTATCGGTAATATTTGCAGGAACCGTAATATTCCCCCGCCGTGAACTCACTGAGAGGGTGTCCCCTTTATGTATACCAAAACGTACAGCGTCATCCGGATGCATCTCCAGTGCTCCATGCGGTACCAGATCATGCAGAACTGCACTCTTTCTTGTCATAGTACCAGTATGCCAATGCTGAAGCATCCTGCCGGTTGTTAAAATAAAGGGATATTCATCGTCCGGTATTTCGCTTGGAGGCAGATAGGAAACCGGGTGAAATTTCCCCTTTCCACGGGAGAACTGCCCGTTATGAAGAAATTTTGTGCCTGGATGATCTCTATCGGGACATGGCCACTGAATGCCAACTTCCTCAATTCTGTCATAGAAAATTCCCCCATATATAGGGGTAACCTGCGTTATTTCCTCCTGAATCTCACTGGCTGATTCATAAGCCATATGATATCCCATCCTGCGTGACAAATCGCAGATAATATCCCAATCCTCACGGGCTTCCCCGGGAGATTCAACTGCTTTTCGAACTCGCTGAACACGTCTCTCGGTATTGGTGAATGTCCCGTCTTTCTCAGCAAAGCTTGCTGCAGGGAGAACTACATCAGCTAAAAGCGCCGTTTCAGTCAGAAAAATATCCTGAACTACCAAAAAATCCAGGTTTTTCAATCCTTCTTCCACGTGGTTAATATCAGGATCGCTCAACATCGGATTCTCCCCGACAATATAGAGCCCTTTCACAGAGCCTTCAACAGCACCATTCATGATCTCAATTACCGTCAGGCCGGGTTTGTCCTTCAGCTCCACACCCCATGCATTCTCAAATTTTTTCTTAATCGCGGGATCCTGCACCTTCTGGTAACCACTATACACATTCGGCAGTGCCCCCATGTCACAGGCTCCCTGAACATTATTCTGTCCGCGCAGCGGATTGACCCCTGCGCACTCTTTTCCGACATTACCAGTCATCATTGCCAGATTTGCCAGGGCAAGAACATTATCTGTTCCCGTGGTGTGTTGGGTAATACCCATTGAATAGATAATTGAGGCTGTTTCGGCATCGGCAAAGAGCCGAGCAGCTTTTCGGATTTCATCTGCCGGAACCCCGCATATTCTTTCAGCAAATTCCGGTGTATTACTCTCAATAGCACTGATTATTTCTGTAAATCCTTCAGTTCTGTCTGCAATAAAATCTTTATCTTCCAGACCCTCTGCAAGAATGACATGCATCATGGCATTTATTAAAGCTGCATCGGTTCCCGGTTTCTGCTGCAGGTGTATGGAGGCCTCTTTCGTAAGAGAAATTTTCCTGGGATCAGCAACAATAAGCACCGTACTGCCGGATGCAACCGCCTGCCGTATGTTGATACCGATTACCGGATGACATTCGGTGGTATTCGACCCGATCACAAAAATCAGGGAAGCACGTTTAATCTCCTCGATACTATTTGTCATAGCCCCGCTGCCGAAAGCCCTGGCAAGTCCTGCTACTGTAGAGGCATGGCAGAGGCGGGCACAGTGATCGATATTGTTTGTCCCGAAAGCTGCCCGGA
>JAGLNY010000302.1 GCA_023139255.1 Spirochaetales bacterium | reverse complement strand
CCCGGAGGATATGTAGCTGCTGAACGGGCAGGGGAACTTGGTAAAAAAGTACTCCTCATAGAAAAAGAGCATATGGGCGGTGTTTGCACAAATTCAGGATGCATCCCGACTAAATCGCTGCTGAACTCAGCGAAGCACTATGTTCACGCCCTGGAAGGCGGAAAATATGGAGTTACTTGCAGCGGTGTGGAATTTGACCTTGCCTCTGCAATGGCCTGGAAACAGGATGCTATAGAAACGCTCAGAAAAGGCATACAGTATCTGATGAAGAAAAGCGGGGTCACTGTCATAACAGGAACAGCCGATTTTGTTGATACATCCCATATTTCGGTAGGGGAGACTGTGTATGAAGGGAAAAATATCCTGATTGCAACAGGCTCATCGACAATTGTTCCACCCATAAAGGGTGTTGAGAGTTCAATTGTCATGACCAGCCGGGAAATACTGGAAATTGATAAGATGCCGGAAAAACTGACTGTTATCGGCGGCGGTGTGATTGGGGTTGAGTTTGCCTCACTTTTCAGTTCAGCTGGTGCAGAGGTAACGGTAATTGAGATGATGCCTGAGATTGTACCGCTTATGGAGCCTGAATTCTCAAAACTCCTTCGCAGGGAGATGAAAAAAGTCAAGTTCAAACTTGGATGCAGAGTTTTTGAAATAACAGAATCCGGAGTGAAATATACTGATGCAAAAGGTATGGAGCAGTCTGTTGAAGCAGATACCGTGCTGATCAGTGTGGGAAGGAAACCCAATCTGGATGGCCTGGAAAAACTGAAGTCCAGCAATGGATTTACTATTGATTACAATAAAAATGGTATTACCGTAAATGAAAGGATGCAGACTAATCTGCCGAATATCTATGCGGTTGGTGATGTTACCGGAAAATCACTCCTGGCGCATTCTGCTTCCCGTATGGCTGTTGTTGCGGTAGCGAATATGTTCGGCGACGGAAGTATTATGCGATACCATGCGGTACCCTGGGTTGTCTATACACTGCCGGAAGCAGCAGGCTGCGGAATGACAGTACAGGAGGCAAAAGACGCTGGTTACCAGGTAGTTTCTGCTTCAATGCAGATGCGTGCAAACGGCAGGTTTCTTGCTGAATGGGGCAAAAAAGCCGGGGGACTTTGCAAAGTGACAGCAGATGCGGCAACCGGCCGGATTTTGGGTGTACACCTGCTTGGCGGTGCAAGTAGTGAGATGATATTCGGTGCTGCAGCATTTATTGAGGCTGAATTACGTGTACAGGATGTACGTGAAATAATTTTCCCGCACCCGACAATTTCAGAAATCATAAAAGATGTCTGTATGACAATAGATTTACCATACTAAGGAGAAATAGATGCCCAAGAGCATGACAGTAGATCCGGCAGCAATCCGGAAAGAAGAGATACTAACACTAAAATCCATCCCGATGAATTCCTATAAACCCGATGCAGATAAGGAGCTGAAACTGTACGGGAAAAGTGGTTTGATTAACATGTACCGGGACATGCTTCTCATCCGTGAATTTGAGACAATGCTGGACCTGATTAAAAGAGAGGGGAAGTATGAAGG
>JAGLNY010000301.1 GCA_023139255.1 Spirochaetales bacterium | reverse complement strand
TATACTACAGGAGATGAAAAAAGTGGGATTACCTATCAAAAAAGCCGATCACAAATTCACCTATGTCGAATACAGCACCTGGCCGGATGACGAACGCTGGGAGCTGATCAATGGGGTGGCATACAATATGAGCCCTGCACCGACTAGCTGGCATCAAGAAATATCATCATATCTCATTTTTGAATTATACAAGCTGATAAAAGGCAACCCCTGCAAAGTATTTGCTGCTCCTTTTGATGTCTATTTTCCCCAATACCCCGATCAGGGCTTCAACTCAATAGATACTATTGTACAGCCGGATATCTCTGTTATATGTGACCCGGAGAAGATTATCAAAAAAGGCTGTCTTGGGGCACCTGATCTGATTATCGAAATTCTATCGCCTTCAACTTCCAGGAAAGATCTGAATGAAAAGTTCCACCTCTTTGAAAAACATGGAGTAAAAGAGTACTGGGTTATCGATCCCGGGAATAAGTATATCAGGATTTTTCATCTGCAAACTGAGGGAGAAGCTGCCGGAAAGTACGACTATGGAACCCTGATCCCTCCTGCCGACTGGCGGGTTGATAATACCATTGCTGAATCAGTCGTGCTGGATGGGTTTAGGATTGATGTTGAAGAGCTTTTCAAAAGTAATGCAGTGTCTTGACCTATTCAGCCGGGAACAGCTCCAGCAACGACTTATTCAGCATGGCCTGTAGTTCCAGACTCTGCAAATAATTATTCTGCTTTATTATTACCTGGTTTTGTATTTTCTGTAGATACTGCAGATTCGCCTGCGCCACATTTGACTGATAAATTTCACCCTGCTGGTACAGCAGCTTTGTTGTCTCCAATTGACGTAAAGCATTATTCGTATTTAAAGCTGCGGTTTGCTGCGATAGAGTGGAAGAAACAGTATCGACAGCAAAGCCATCCAGGGAATCTTCCAGACTCCAAATATGGTTCTGCAGGGTATCCCTCAGGGAATCAAGCTCACTCTCAATTTGTTCCAATTCCAGTGGGGACGCGAAACTTGATTTATTGAGTTGGATCTGCTTTTCTTCTTTAATACTAATTTCAGCCTCTAGTTTCTCAACCAGCAAACTGGCAGTAATCAGTTCACTTTTTTCAGGCAGGCGAAGAACCGTCTCACTAAAAATGAAATCAGCAAAAGATAAATCTTCCCATTCTGATAAAAAAGTACGGAAAATCTGTTTTTCCAGTCCGCCCAGATTGTTCTCAGAAGACATTCTGCTTAAGGTACTATTTATATATGAAATCTCAAACTGTTCCTTATCACTAGTCGAAATCAGGTCGCTTTCGAAACGTTCCAGAGTCCGTCTGTATTCCTCTTTGACAATTTCTTCATTGATTACGGCAAAATCCAAACTCCTGGCTGCATTCTTATAGGCAAAAAACCGCTGCATAGCTGCCAAAACTTCTGCATTCTGTACAGCAAGGACGTTGCGCCCTAAATATTCTGCATTAATTCTGAGCAACTCCAAATCGTAGGCTGAAGCCTGGGTAAGAACTGCTTCATCATACGCTTCTGCCGCGTTTTCCGCATTCTCTTTAGCTGTATCAAGTCCTGTAGATGATTCAAGGACCAGCTGCAGATACTCTGGTACAGTCAATACCGATTCTTCGGCAAAAACCTGGACTGAGAATAGTGCAAACAGAACTACTAGTACTACTGCTATTTTATATTTCATTTTTGTGCTCCTGTGTGTGAATAAGATTGTATTAAGGAAGAAAACTGAGAATAGACGGATATTAAGGCAGAAAAGAGATTGATTTCTGCAGATTTTTTATTCAATTGCGCCTTTTCAAAGGCAAACTGATTGATGTTGTCTTTTTCATAATCATAGGCTGCCATCTCTGCTGCGGTCTCTACGAATCCTGCGTTGCGCTCAGCCATCTCTTTAGACATGATAGCAATTTCCAAAGCCCCTGTTTGGGCTTGTTGGGCTACCTGCAGGGAATATAATTCCAGTACCAGGCTTTGCTCAAGATCAGCAAGCCGGGTTTGAATATCATCCCGTTCCTCAAAGTTAAAATCTGATACTTTAATCTGCAAAGTAACCCCTACATTGGCTGTCGGTGTAAAGGTTGGAGTCCCGAATAAATCCGAAACAGAATAGGCTCCGGAAAGTGAAAACTGCGGTTCCATCAGCCAGGTGTTTTCCAACTCTATTTCAAGATAATTTTTTTGTATCAGCAAAGATTGTTCCTGGTAAGAGGAAAACTGATTTACTGCCTGGATCTGATTAAAAATTTCTTCAATCCCGACAATTAATCCCTCCAGTTCCTGTAAATTAAACGACAAATTCAGAACTGAGTCCGGTACCGGTACTGCTGATAATAAAACAAGTAGATCCTGTCTTTGCCCAGCTTCATTTTGCAGGGCATGTATGCCCTGAATGGATTCACTGGAAAAGGCATTGGCAGCAAACTGCAGTTCAGCCAAAGAAAGCAGACCTGCATCAAACTGCTGCTGTTTATAGGCATACTCCCTACGGGCCACATCCAGCAGGGATTGGGATATGTCCAGTTCCTGCTTCGCTTTTACATAGTTCAGTACAGCAATAGTACTTTGAAAACCCAACTGCCGCTCGAGTGATTGCTGCTGCAGTTGAAGTAAGGTCAATTGCTGCTCTTGAGTTATATCTTCAGGGATTCCTGCTAAAGGATTTATATTTACAGAAACAGAGCCGTTCCCCGCTGAATTCAGCTGGGTAGAAAAACTTAGCTGATCCAGGACTGGAATGGTGAGGGAGGTGGAGCCTGTGAATTTATGAAGATCTCCAGGCTGTGTATTATACGCATACCCGCCGGAGAGAGAAAGCGTACTGTTTTCCAGGTGGAACACCTCAGAAACCAATCCATCCAAATTTGTAATTTGCCTCTCCAGTACTACCATACTCTGGTTGTGTTCAAGCACAAGTTGGCGAAACTCTGCCAAAGCTTTACCAAGTGAGGCAGGGGCTTCGGCACTAATGAATTGTGCTGCTGTAAAGAGACATATAAGAATAATTAGAAATACTTTTTTTCTTATCATACGGCATCCTCCCGTATACATTCGGCAATGGGTGTTTTTGCAGCTGACATCGCCGGGAAAAACCCGAACAACACGCCGAAAACCAAAGATGCGCCGACAGCTACCAGCAGGGCTATAACGTTAGGTAAAGCGAGATGTAAATCAGTAACCCGCAGACCTGAGGAATCAAATAACGGCGTTAAAAACGTCCCTATAGTCCGATAGAAAATAAGGGAAACTCCAATTCCTAATATACTACCACATAATGAATAATATGCAGCCTGAATCATGAAAAACTTCCTGATTCCTGCTTTTGTAGTGCCCATAGAGCGCCGTAAACCAATCTCACGGGTTCTGTTTAATACCTCAACGAGCATAATGCTGAATATACCGATTGAGCTGATAGCCAATATAATGATTCCTAAAATATTTACTGCTATGGCAAAGTTGCGTACAGAGTCCCTGCCCTCTTCCAGCAGCGTGGTCGGGCCGGAAGCTGATCCCTCCCAGACACTCACCTGTACATCATCGCCATACTCCTGTTCCAGTAAAGACCTGATTCTTGATTCGGCTTTCAGCACACTGTCATTTACGACCCGGCCCATTACTACCGCCCCAAATTGGATAGGATGGAAGTTCGCTCCTATGGGCGTTCCTGTTGCTAATGGGAAAATAAAATCACCAATACCATATAATTGCCGTTCCAAATCAGAGACGTCATTATACACTCCAAGGATACTGTAGGGGATCTCTCCATCTTTAGTCAAAAACCGTATTGTTTCACCGATTGCAGCCTCTGCAGAACCATACAGCAATTTAGCACTCAGGGAAGAGATAACAATTACGGGTATCCGGTTATCAATGTCTTCTTTAGAGAAGAATACGCCGTTAATCATCTCCAATCCCATAAGTGAGGCATAGTTTTCATTTGTCTGCACTACTGACCGGATTTGGTAGCTGGTATTATTTACCGAAATATTTGAACGTACCCAAGCATCACTGACTATAGTAATGTCAAAAATGTTTTCATACCCGTTCTTTAAAACAGTGTCTATATCCGGAGTGAAATCTGAAGGACGCTGCGGCTGCAAATTTCCTGCATCATTCAAAACCCCATTGGCAATAACAATGGGATATCCGTATTCGGCGGAACTTGAAGAAAGTACCCGGTTAATATCCAGGTTCAAACTTGTAGAAATTATCAGCGTAGCTACTCCGATGGTTATTGTCACTATGGTGAGTACCCCGCGCAAAGGATGCATGAGTAAATTATGAAAAAAACTTTTAAATGATGTTATCATACCAGTGCCTCCTACTCGGCTCTCAAGGCAGTTGAAGTTTCAGTCTGCCGGGCCACATAAGCCGGGTATAGACCAAAAACAATACTAAACACAAAAGCTATGGCTGCACCTAATAGCAAGTCTAAAAAGAAGGTGCTGGAACCCTGCTCTATCCCTGAAACAAGGGCAGACTGCAAAAATCTAAACAGAAAGGGTGATGCTGCAAGGCCGATAACAGCCCCGGCAAGGCTCATAATAAAGGACTCAAAAAGAAAATGCTGTAGAACATTATCCCTGGTGAAACCAAGGGCCCGTAATACCCCAATACCTTTTGTTTGCTTAATTACCCGGATCAACAGCAAATTGAACATATTAATTGCTGCAATAAAAAGTCCTGCTGCAGTTAAAAAAATCAGGACAATGAGTATTCTGCTTAATTTTTGACGTTCAGTCTCTAATTTATCAACAGCAGCAGTGACCCGCAAGTTAACATTGGGATACTCCTGTTTCAAAAATTCTTCCAATTGTATGACTGCCTGCTGAATGTCATCTGAATCTTCAACGGCAAATCGCAGGGTGGGAAGTCCCTGACCTCTGATATTTTTCCCGAATGCCGCTCCGGCAAAGAGGAAGTGAGGAGCAAAAGCAAAATCATTTAATGCATAGCCGTTTTGGGGTGCAACAATATCTGAAGGTTCCAATATGCCTAAGATGGTAAAGGTCTGCCAGTTAACAGAAATTCTGGACCCGATTGCATTACCATCCGGAAACAGTGTTTCAGCCAGATTGCTGCCCAATATCATTACCTGGTTCCCTGCTTTAAGATCCTCTTCCGTAAAGAGCGATCCTGAGGCAGCATTGAGGGTATAGGCAGTAAAAAAGTCAGGGGTGGCAAAAATACCAAAAAACTCATCCACGGGTATTTCTGTTACATCTTTTAAATCAAGAACAAAAGCTCCGGTTTCTCCACCCATTGCCCCGCCTGGTGCCCCGCCAAGTGCCCCGCCTTTTGTCCCACCCATTACTTCACCCGTTGCCTTGGGATTTTCCGGGTCAACCCCGCTCTTTGCAGCAGCAGCCGCTCTCGTCTCCCTCATAGCTGCAATACCTTTTACGGCGGCTTCGCCCAGTCCGCTTTCCATTAAATAGGAAGTAGACCTAAATTTAATTCCCTCAGCTATATAAGCATGAGTCAGACCGGGAACAGACTGCAGGACCAATGGTAAATCAGTCACACTTAAAAGTTTTGCATCCTTGAGGTTCCCTTCCATTTCAACTACCGGTAACTGTAATTCTGTTTCAGTACGCGGGTCTCCCAGGGCCTCTACATAAACTTCACGGTAGATAGGGTGATTAAGTAATTCCTCGCTTTGCTGATTATATTGGATAATAAAAGCAGTAGTTGCTGCTGCAAGGGCTACCCCGATAGCAATTGCCAGGATAACTAAAATCGATCCAATCAGACTCACTTGTAGATGACGGAATGTCATCCATAATCTGTCTCGTATAGTCATTAGTCTCTCCTGAAATCTTTTACTATTTCACCGTCTATCATGCGCACTGCACGGGTTCCGCGTTCACCTAACTTATCATCATGAGTAACCATAATTACCGTTACCCCTTTCTTGTTTAAATCATCCAGCATAGCCAGGATTTCTGCGCCCTGTTCACTCGGCAGGTTCCCGGTAGGTTCATCTGCCAGTATAAAGGTCGGGTCCATTGCTAATGATCTTGCAATAGCCACCCGCTGCTGTTCACCGCCGGAAAGCATGTTTGGATAGTGACCGACACGGTTGTCCAGACCGACAGTGGTTAGCAGGCTCATGGCTCGTTCCCGGCGTTCCGCCCTGGGAATTCCGGCCTGTATTAAGGGAAACATCACATTCTCCAAAGCATTGAACTCATTAAACAGATTAAAGCTCTGAAAAATAAATCCAAAATTCTGGTTCCTGATTCTGGACAACTCTTTATCCGATAAGGTGGTTAAATCATTTTTCTCCAGGAGATAGCTGCCCTCATCGGCTTCATCCAGGATACCCAGGATATGAAGCAGGGTCGATTTCCCGGAACCTGAAGGTCCCATGATGGTAATAAACTCGCCTCTGGAAATTTCCAAATCAATTCCCTTTAATGCTGTAATCTGCATATGCCCTAAATCATAGATTTTAGTAATTCCTTTTAACTCAATCATCTATTTCTCCTAAAGTAACTTTTTCATAATCGATATATTGAAGATAACTGCTGGTAATTATCTCATCCCCTGCCGATACACCGGTAAGGATCTCTACCTGGGTTTCGTTAACAGACCCGACTGTTATTTCTATACGTTGTGCTTCGTTATCTTCTATTTTAAATAAATACTGTCTGTTCCCGGTAGTTAAATATGGGCCGCGGGGCAGAACCAAAGCATTTTCTATTTCCTGAAGTACAAATTCAACCAGGGCAGAACTACCGATCAGAATTAACTGATCTTTCGGTTCAACTGCAATCTCAAGGGATACAGTAGGAGTTCCGCCGCCTGAAGGTGCCTGGGCTGACAAACCTATCTTTT